>JAYUDQ010000370.1:0-12484 GCA_043739745.1 Acidimicrobiia bacterium
TTGCTAACGGAACTGCGCAAAACAGGCCGAAACGCCCCGGCACCCGCCGACACGACAATTCGCGAAACCCCAGTTCAGACACCCATTTCCAGGCACCCGACAACACCAGAAAAACGGTAACTGACGGTTTTAGGTCCTGGTGTCGAAAGACGTGCAGCTTCAAGTCCTGTCGCCCGCACGAACGGTCCCTAGACCATCCCCGCGCAGGCTGGGATGCGCCGACCCGTACCGTGGCGGGGTGTGCACGGCCGAGACATTCGGCGCGTTGCTTCGGCGGCTGCGGACGTCAGCCGGGCTCACGCAGGAGTGCCTGGCCGAGCAGTCCGGGAGAGCGCCACCGGGTCGCCGCTCTGGAAGCCGGTCGACGCAAGACCCCGGAAGACGGCCGTCCTGTTGTGCGACGCCTTGCAACTCGGCGCCGATCGGCGGCTGCGCTCATCGCTGCCGCTCAGCAGGTTGACCGAGACTCGACAGACCCAGCACCGCCCGAAGGGGTCGTTGCGCATGACCCGGCGGGCGTGGTGACGATCCGACACCGGCCCCCAACGGTCTTTCGTCGGTCGATTCGACGAACGTCGGACGCTCCACGATGCGAGGGCCCGGCGAACCTCGAGAGTCGCAGCGCCACGGTGCTGCAAGGCCGATCGGCGCGGGTGGCACCTGCATCATCCGCCGTGGCGGAGCGCCTGGCGCTGTCGCAGAGCGTCAGCTGAGCTTGAGGCGGCATTTGCGTCGACCAGACGCCCCTGGCCATTCCTGCCCGTTCCGCACGGTCACGAGTGTGCGACTCGAGGACACGTGCTCATCCAAGCGCGATATTGCCGGGGACTTGTTCCCATACGGACACATGTGCCGTGCTCTCGCCAGTGAACTGCGTGCGGTGCCAATCGCCCCAGCGCTCGACCAACCGCATCCCCGCGAGCTGAGCCATCAAGTCGTACTCGCCGGGGAATGCGTAGCGCATGGGAGTATCGAACTTCACGGCACGATCACCATCTACCCAAATGTGGCGTGATGTGAGCCGCTGATTGACGACGTCGTACTCATCAATGCCGAAATGGTTCTGGCTCACACCAAACGGTACGTAGCGTTCACCTCTCGGGAGTCGGTTCAGCTCCGGCACGAACACTTCAATGACGAACCGACCGCCGGGGAGGAGATGTCGAGCTGCGTTTCGAAAACACTCAACCTGTTCCGCTTGGGTAAGAAGGTTGGCGATGGTGTTGTACACCAGGTACACGAGTGAGAACGAGCTTGGAACCTGGGTGGTTGCCATGTCGCCGACCACGACTGGCAGCGCTTCGCCTCCGGCCTTTCGACGCAATTCCACCAGCATCGCTCGCGACAAGTCAATACCGTGCACCTCAACGCCACGGGCCGCGAGCGGCAGCGCAATGCGACCGGTACCAACTGCGAACTCGAGGACACGCCCCCCACGGGCCTGATCCACGAGAAAGTCGACGATCGGTTCGATCATTTCCGCAGTGCCTTGAGCGCCGAGGGTGGCGTCGTAGCGCGGCGCGACGAGCGCATCAAACAGCCCGTCTGTTGCGTGATCAGTCATCGAGCGGATTCTCGCGCGCGGTGAGGCTCGTGAGACCGGCATTTTGCAAGGTTCGTGCCGAACATCCGCCACGGACATCAGCGAGCACTTGGCGCAGGGTGCGCATCTCGAACTATGGCGAGTTCTGACCACTGAGGTGCTGAAGCCGTCAAAGTTCGAGCCCCCAACGTCACGCTACGTGCAATACCCCTACTGGTAGTTGATGAAAACTGGAACCGGATTGAGCTTCAGCACGTCGGCCGGTTCGAGGATTGGCGTGTCGATGAGCGTGAAGAGCTTGAAGCCGGTGAGCGTCGTCGGCATGTTCCGCAATGCAACAGCGTAAGAGTCGAGCTTCCTCGCCGGCGCACCAAAGCCGTCCATGTTCACGAGGAGCCGGATCTCTGGCGGCGTCTTGATGGCGGCCGGGTTGGTGACCATGAAGTCGCGGAAGCGGTGGACCACGAGGAGCTTCGGTGGAAGCTTGCCGTGATCGACGATCTTGGTGAGATGGTCGACGGCAAAATTGATGTCGGTGGCATCCATGGTGCCGATGCGGCTACCCGGCTTCACACCCGGCTGCATGTCCCATTCCGGGTCGAGCCCGAGGTGCACGTCGGGCTGCGTCAGCCACGGCTCCAGATAGGGAAGCTCAGCGCCGACGCTGCTCCAGCCGACCTGCATGTCAAGAATCACGATGCACCCGGCACCCCTCGCCCAGCCGAGCACCGTGTCGATCGTGGTGGCGCCCATGCGCGCCCGGTACAGACCGGATGAACCGGGCGACCCCTGAACCGTGATGGCGATCAACTCGAGCGCGCACGCGTGCATGCGCGCCGGATCGGCCTTCTGCCACTTCGCCGTCCGGGCCGCGAGATCAGCGAGCATCTCGGCCTGCGGCAACCGGCCGAGGATGCCCATGCCTTTGGAGAGCGGATTGCCGTACGACGCCACGATGCGACACCCCAGCAGTGGGCCCGCAGGCACGACAGGCGGCGTCCCGGCGGCGGTGCGGCAGACCGGGACGAGCGACTGCTCAAGGCCGACGATGGGAACGGGCGGGAGCGTCGATGTCGTGACGGCGGCAGGCCTTGGCACAGTGGGAACGGGGATCGTCGGGGCACGAACGGGTGCCTCGGGAGGCAACGTGTCCGGCACGGTCGTTGCCGTGATGATCGCCGACGTCGTAACGACAGCCGGCAGGAGGATCGGTATGGGAGGTCCGGCTGGATCGCTCTGCGCGTCGGCCACGACGGTCCAAACACCGACCAAAATACTAAGTACACCTATTATTGTCGCCCGTACCGCCCACCGACTGCGCATTCATGAACGGTAACCCGAGCGACCGAAGAACCGTCGCACCTGACGCGACCGACGACATAGGGTCTCGCGCATGACGATCTTCGGTTGGATCATCGTTGGGCTGCTCGCCGGATCGGTCGCCCAGTCGGTGACGGGATTCCGCAAGCGGGGATGCCTCTTCACCCTTGTGGTCGGGGTGATCGGAGCATTCATCGGGGGCGCGCTGTTCCGAGCGGTCGGCTCCGACGGGGATGTGAAGGGCGTGAGCCTCGGGTCGGTGTTCGTGGCCTTCATCGGGGGCTGCGTGCTGTGCCTGCTGCTCAAGGTTCTCGACCGCTCATGACACCACGCCTCCGCTCATGACACCGGTCCGGCTGGGACGGATCGCCGAGGACGTCGAGTGGCTCGACATAACCGACCGCGATTCGGGTCTGCACTGGCGCTTCGACGCGACGTTCCTGCGCAGCGGTTGGCGCTGCATCTACGGCGAAGGGTGCAGAGGAATCCACGAGACCCAGGACCCGGCGCGCGCTGACGGATGCTGCACGGTCGGGGCCCAGCTCACCGATGCATTCGATTTCCAATCGGTACGCGCAGCAGCCGACAGGATCCCCGCAGTGGACTGGCAACATGGCGCACTCGCCCGTCGCAAGGGATGGTTCAAGCGGCGCCCCGACGGCACGATTGCCACGCGGGTCGTCGACGGCGGGTGCATCTTCCTCAACCGGCCGGGGTTCGGTGGGGGCGCGGGTTGCGCGCTGCATCGGGCCGCCCTCCGCGCCGGTGAGCATCCTGTCGACTGGAAGCCCTATGTGTGCTGGCAACTGCCGCTGCGTCGCGAAGATCGGGTAGAGGCGGGTGGGCCGGTGTCGGTGCTCCGACGATGGTCCAGCGTCGACTGGGGCTCGGACGGAGCGCATCTCACGTGGTGGTGCACCGAGGCGTCCGAGGCCTTCGGGGGCATCGAGCCGGTGTGGCAGTCGCTCGCCTACGAGCTGCGGGCCATCGTTGGCGAGGCGGTCTACACCGAACTCGGCCGTAGACTCTCGTCTGCCTGAACCATGGCGCGGACAAATCCGGCTCCCGCATGAACGATCGCCTCCGACCGTCCGTAGAACCCACCGCCCGACCCATCCCGCCCTTGCCCACAGGAGCTCCTCATGTCGCATCGCCACGCCGGCTCACGCCGCTCGTCCCGCCCCACCGCCGTTGCCGGGCTGCTGTCGGCCACCCTTGCGGCAGGCCTGTTGTTCGGTGCATCGGGAGCGCTCGCAGACAGCGTGGACGCCAACCCTCCGACCATCCCCCAGACGACGCTGGCTCCCCTCTCCTTGGGGGGCGCGGCTGGAGCCACGACGGCCAAGCCGGGCGCCGCCGCGGCCACGACAGCCAAGCCGGGCGCAGCGGCCACGCCCGCCACCGTGGGTGCCTCGGCCGGCGCCTCGTACGAAAAGGCCAAGACACTCATCGTGGCCAAGGACTGGACCGGCGCGATCACTTCGCTGGAGGAGGCCGATCGACTCCAGCCTCGCAATGCCGACGTCCAGAACCTGCTCGGGTACTCGAACCGCAAGCTTGGCAACCTGGACAAGGCACTCGTGCACTACGCCAGTGCGCTCCAGATCGACCCGACGCACGTCGGCGCCCATGAGTACCTCGGCGAGACGTACCTCATGCTCAACAGTCCGGCGAAGGCGAAGGTCGAGCTGGGCACGCTCAAGAAGCTGTGCGGCGTGAAGTGCGAGCAGTACCTCGACCTCTCAAGGGCCATCGCCGCCTACAAGCCACCAACCATCAAGAAGAAGTAGGCGACTCGGCGTCCGGAGCGGCCTGCAGCAGGTAGCCAATCACCGCCCGTTCGAGTTCCTTGACCACGCCGCGGCGCAGCGAGAGCGGTGCCCGGTCGGCCAGGACGAGCAGCGCCCGTGCGATCTCGGCCACGACCGAGGCAATCAGGTGTCGCCGCGGCCCCGGAATGTCGGGGCGGCGAACCTCGAAGATCCCTTCGATACCCCGCTCCAGCGCCCGCTGCACGATTTCACCCGCATGCGCCAGGTCGGGTGACGTGAGCCGGCCGTTGAGCAGCGGTACGGCGGCGGGATGTTCCCGGTAGAACTGGTCGAGCGCAGACACGATGCGCTCGACCATCTGGGGACCATCGACGCCCGGCATGTCCACAACAAGCCCCTCGTACAGCCCGCCGATACGCTCGACATAGCGATCGGCGAGCGCCCGAGCGAGCGCCTCCTTGTTCGGGAAGAACTCGTACAGCGACCCGATCGATGTGTCGGCGGAACTGGCGATGAGGTTTGTGGTGGCACCGTCGTACCCCACCTCGGCGAAGCAGGCCTCGGCGGCATCGAGTATCCGCTCGATGCGTTCCTGCGCTCTGGCCTGGCGAGGCCGGCGGCGCAACGGGCTGGAGGACGGCGTCGGCATGGTGAGAGCCTGGCAGGCACGCCACGGTCGTGCATTCCCGCCGCCAGACCCGCGGGGGTAACGGCGTTACAAACTCATTGACATCGGTCACGTCGCGCCGTATGTTTTTCCGAGCAACCGCTCGGTTTCATGAGAGACCGGCACCCTCACGAACACGATCGAGGTCCCCGAATGAGTCTGTCCGCCGACGAGTACCTCACCGATCGCGAGCTACGTCTCCATCAACAGCGGGGCGGCGACGTCAACGACGTGGAAGCAATCATGTCGCTGACCAACCGTGACTCTGGCGCAGAGCTGCTCGCGGTGCAGTCGAACTTCGACTCGATCTTCACATGGCAGTACCAGAAGGGCACCCGCCCGCAGCTCAACAAGCTGTACGAGAAGGCCAAGGGCAGCCAGTGGAACGCCGAGACGGACCTCGACTGGTCCATCGAGGTGGACGAGGAGAAGGTCGCCGCTGACCTCGCCGTCGCTGCGCCGGGCGACGGGTGGGTGCGCGAGCGAGCCATCGAGGAGGGCCTGTTCAAGGGCTGGGGCGACAAGGAGTGGCTGAAGCTCGGCATGGAGGGCCAGAACTGGCGCCTCTCGCAGTTCATGCATGGCGAGCAGGGCGCGCTCATCTGCACGGCCCGCATCACCGAGACGGTGCCGTGGTACGACGCCAAGCTTTTCGCTGCGACGCAGGTGGTCGACGAGGCCCGCCATGTCGAGGTGTTCGCCAAATACCTCGAGACCAAGCTGTCGGGCTACTACCCGATCAACGCCCACCTCGAGCTGCTCCTGAAGGACATCATCACCGACCCGCGGTGGGACATGACCTACCTGGGCATGCAGGTGATGGTGGAGGGGTTGGCGCTCGCCGCGTTCGGCTTCATGCACATGCTCACCACCGAGCCGCTGCTGAAGAACCTGCTCCGCTACGTGATGAGCGACGAGGCCCGCCACGTCGCATTCGGCGTGCTGTCGCTGAAGGAGGCATACGACGGCATGTCGCAGGCCGAGCTGCAGGAGCGCCAAGAGTTCGCGTATGAGGCGGGCATCCGCATGCGCGACCGCTTCCTCATGCAGGAGGTGTGGGAGCGCATGGATATCGATGTGCGCAAGATGGTGAAGATCCAGCTCGAGATGCCCAACGAATACAAGGACTTCCAGAAGCTGTTGTTCTCGAAGATCGTCCCGAATTGCAAGAAGCTCGGACTGCTCGATGCCGGCGATGGCTGGCTCCGCAAGAAGTGGACCGAGCTCGGCGTCATCGAGTACGAGGACTGGGCCAACACGGGCGACGAGTACCTCGAGCTCGACGCGGTCGCCGCGGACCGCGCCGCCGGCGCAGCCTGAGCCGCCTCGCCGTCAGAGTCAGCTCACCCGGACGCGCACGAGCCGGCATCCCGTCGTGGACGGATGCCGGCTCGTGTACCGGGGAAGTTGAAACGGCGAAGCGGGAACTACGGGCAGCGGGTGGCGAGCTTGATCTGGTTGGCCTGGACCTGGGCGACGCGGCCGTTCGCCTTCGCGATGTGGGCCTGGATGCGGGCCACGGCAACCGGGTTGTTCGCCGTCTGAGCCACGGCGAGGCGGGCGTTGAGGGCGGCCAGGTCGGCACTGATTGCTTGGAGGCGAAAGCCCTGAGCCGCCTTGTGGTCGGCGGCGCCGACGCACTTCAGCGGGTTCGGTGCCTTGGTGGTGGGGGTCGCCTCCGCATGGGCGACGCCGGCGAAGCCGACGATGCTGGAGCCGGCGATGAGGGCGCTTACAGCGAACTTCCGAAACATGTGATTGTCCTTGTGCTCTGGGCCCGTGCGGGCCGATTCATGGATTCGTCGCTGACGGCTACTTCGACTTCTGAAGCATCGGCTAGCCGCGTGATCGACATGTGAGGACGCCGTTTCGATTCGTGAAGGACGGAAACTTCGACGTTCACCTACAAGTTCCGCCGACGCACACGGCCAGCGCGGACCACGAGGACCGCACCGGCGGCAACGAGCACGGCGGCCGGGACGAAGCGAAGCGGCGGGCGCTCGTCGAACCAGGCCCATGCCAGGAGGCTCGCTCCGACGATCTCGAAGAGGATCGACACGGAGACGACCGTGGCGCTGGTCGTCTTCAGCACGATGTTGAACACCGCATGGCCGAGGAGCTGGGCCCCGACCGTGAGAGCCAGGATCCAGCCCCACGTCGCTCGGGAGAACCCGACGAGCGGCGTGCGGGCCACAATCGCGATGATCAGCAGTAGGGCTGCGGCGCTGGCGAAGCAGATCGCTGTATGCACATTGGCCGACAGCGCCTTGCGGGCTTCGGCGCTGACCGTCACGTACGCAGCCGCCGTGATCCCGCCGAGCACGGCGAGCACGTCACCGCCGAACGCCCGACCCGAGACCTGCAGGTCACCGCCGGTCACGACGAACGCGCCACTGACGGCCACGCCGATGCCGATTGCCGCGAGCCGGGGCACCTGCAACCCACGCGCCCGGGCGATCAGGGCGGCCCAGATCGGTTGCGTGGCCACGAGCGCGGTCGACGAGGCGATCGACGTGAACGACAGGCTCGGGATCCACACGGCGAAGTGCGCGCCGAGGAACAGCCCGGCGAGCGCGGCCAGGCGGATCGGCCGTTTCCCGGCCCGTTGCAACTCCCGCCGGCCGGATGGACGCAGGAACGCGATCGGCACGAGCACCACACTGGCCAGGGCGTTGCGCCAGAACGAGATGGCGAACGATGGGGCCGCGGCCTTGCGGATGAAGATCGCCGACGTGGAGATGCCGGCGATGGCCACGACGATGAGCGCGAAGTCGATCGACGACGGGCGGGCGAACACGGAGGGCCCCATCGGGTCGGTGTCGGGCACGGCCGCACAGCCAACCACATGACGACAGGGGCGAAAGGTTGACCGGCAACGCGCCGATACCCTTGGCCACACCATGCAGATCGCAGCGATCGGCTTCGACGCCGACGACACCTTGTGGCACAACGAAGACCACTTCAACGCCACCGAGGAGGCATTCGCCGATCTCGTCGCGCCCTGGGCCACCGACGAGGACGCCCGGGCCGTACTGCTTGCCACGGAGACCCGCAACCTCGAGCTGTTCGGGTACGGCGTCAAGAGCTTCACACTCTCGATGATCGAGGCCGCCATGGAGGTGAGCGGCGGCGCCATCGGAAGCGCCGACCTCGCCGTCCTGCTGGATCGGGGCAAGGCAATGCTGGCCCGGCCCGCGCAACTGCTCCCCGATGTGCACGAGGTGGTCGAGGTGCTCGGCGAGCACCATCCGCTGCTGCTCATCACCAAAGGCGACCTGCATCACCAGGAACGCAAGGTGCAGCTGTCCGGCATCGCCCACCACTTCACCGCCATCGAAGTCATCAGTGAGAAGGATGTCCCTTCATATGCGCGCATATTGAAGCGCCATGCGATCGCTGCGTCGGAGTTCGTGATGGTCGGCAACTCGGTGAAGTCCGACGTCCTCCCCGCGGTAGCCCTAGGCGCGGTTGGCGTGCACATCCCGTACATGTTCACGTGGGCGCACGAAGTGGTCGAGTCGCCCCACGTCCAGCAGGCCGAACGCAACGTCGATGGAGCCCGCTACTGGGAGCTCGACGGGATCGGTGACGTGCCGGCGCTCATTCGCCGGCTCCAGAAACTTCCCTAGCGGTGTGTCAGCGAAATACCGGGGACGTTCGACGGCCAGGATCACCGATGCCGGCGTCCTCGTCCTCGACGTAGGGCGCAGGCTATGCCTTCGTCCTGCGTCCTTGGCCTGGGCGATCCTGACTCGCCGACCCGTCTCCCTCATTTCGCCGACACACCACTTGCGCTTCAGGCCAGGTGGGCGTCAGTTGCGACCACGGCCCACGCGAGATCCTCAGCCGGCTCCTCCACTGCGAGGCGCAACACCCAGCCCGTGGCCGGGCTGCCGTCATCCCA
Organism: Acidimicrobiia bacterium; assembly: GCA_043739745.1. Classification (GTDB taxonomy): domain Bacteria; phylum Actinomycetota; class Acidimicrobiia; order Acidimicrobiales; family JANYDT01; genus JAYUDQ01. The sequence continues at coordinate 9,207 of JAYUDQ010000370.1, forward strand.
CAGGTACCAACGCAGCTCGTCGAGCGCCCGCCCAAGCTCAGCGGGAGTGGCCGGCGCGTCGCCGGGATCGGCAAGGCCGGCCAACGCAGCGAGTGCCCACCAGGACGCGTGTCGGCCGGCGGCCATGCCCCTGCGACGACCGTTCGCTCCACCGCTGGCTGCAGTCCAGGCCATCCAAGCAAGCGCCTCGGCTCCGCTGATCGGCGAAATCCGCACGTTCCTCGCCCCGAGCGCTGCGATCGCGTGCATCGCATCGCCCTCGATGGCAACCGCCTGGGCGCGGCCGTTCGACCCCCGAACCCACGCTTGTGCAAGGTCGACGAGCGCCTCGACAACTTCGGGATCGCGAACGATCTCGGCATGAAGGTTCGCAGCCGGTATCGCCGGAGCCGAGAACGTCGGCGGGTCGGGAGTCGGGAATGTCGCCTTGCCGGGCTCGTATCCGGCCAGTGGATACGTCGGCTCCCACGGTTCGAGCCGGAGGGGAAGGCCGAGAACATCAGGAAGGGCCAGAGCATGATCATCTGCGCGCAGATCTTCACCGCGGACGACCCGTTCGTGGGCGACTATCGAAGCTGCCGGCGTCCGGGCGAGATCCGCCCGCAGCTCCGCGAAGGTATGCGTACTTGCCATCACTTCGGAGAAGGGCCCGAAGGTGAAACGCTCGGCCGGGCTGTCGGCCACCGATGCCGCAAACGGGCCCGGCGCGTCGAGAGCGAGGCGGTACTCCGCGTAGGCAGCCGCCGGCCAGAGCTGCTTCCCTCGTTCGAGGGCCGCCCGGCACCGATCGCGCAGATCGACGGCCCCCGTCCAGTCATCCTCGAAACAGAGAGCGTCGACCCGATCGGTCAGCGCGTCGACATCGGCCAGCTCGACGAGCTCGGCAGTGGAGAGGTCCCGCTCGACCTGACGCCCAGGTTCAACCTCCCTCAGCGGAGCGGCCCGATCAAGGAGATTCCGAACGTCATCCGGCGGAGGCTAGTGCTGCGACTCCTTGCTGCGCCCAGCCCTTGCTGCGCCCAGCCGGCGCTGCCTGGCTCGCGGCGCCCCGGCCGTAGTGTCCGGCAGATGCAAACGGAAGAGCTCCAGACCCCTGCGCTGCTGCTTCAGGCGGACGCACTCGAGCACAACCTCGCAACCATGTCCGCGCTCCTGCCCGGTGACCGCCTCCGCCCACACGTGAAAGCGCACAAGTGCACCGCACTCGCGCAGCGCCAGCGAGCACACGGGCACCACGGATTCACCTTGGCGACAATCCGTGAGGTCGAGGGAATGGCTGCGGCCGGATTGGGCGACGATCTCCTGCTCGCCAACGAGGTCGCCGATGCCCGCCGGCTCGGGCATGTCGTCGAGAGCGGGGCGCGCGTGACGCTGGCCGTCGACTCGCTCGAGACGATCGCCGCGGCAGCGAACGGGGGCGTGCAGGAGGTGGTGATCGACGTCAACGTCGGGCTCCCCCGGTGCGGCTGCGACCCTTCCGACGCAGGGCGTCTTGCCGACGCAGCCCGCGCCCGTCGCCTGACGGTCAGAGGTGTGATGGGCTACGAGGGCCATCTGATGATGGTGCTCGACCAGTCGGAGCAGCGGGCACGAGTAGGAGCATCGATGGCACTATTACTACGCGCGCAGAGCGATGTCGGCGGCACGCTGGTGTCCGCGGGCGGCACGGGCACGCATCACCTGAACATCTGGGCGAACGAGATCCAGGCCGGTTCGTATGCCCTCATGGATTCTGCGTACGCGCAGCACGGGTTCGGCTTCCGTCAGGCGCTGTGGATCGAGGCGACCGTTGTCGCCCGCAACGCGAAGGGCTGGGCCGTGGCCGACTGCGGCCTGAAGGCGCACGGGATGGACCACGGGAACCCCGCCATCCCGGGCGCCGAGGTCCTCTTCCTGAGCGACGAGCACATCACGTTCCGGCCCGAGCCCGATGGTCCGCTGGCCGACCTCTCGGTAGGCAGCCGGGTGCGAGTGATCCCGGCACACTGCGACCCGACGGTGGCGTACCACGAGGCGATGTGGCTCGTGCAGGGTGACGAAGTGCTGGATCGCTGGGCGGTCGACCTACGCGGATGGTGAATCCTGTGCTCACCGCTCCAGGAGCGCAGCCGCCAGTGCCCGGAAGGCGCGGGCACGATGCGACATGGCGTTCTTGGCATCGGCACCCATCTCGGCGAACGTGCGCCCCTCGCCCCCAACCGGTTGGAACAGCGGGTCGTAGCCCCAGCCCATCGAGCCTCGGCGATCGGTTGCGATGACGCCTTCCACCACGCCTTCGCACCACACCTCTGAGCCGTCGGGCCACGCGACGAACGCCACCGTCACGAAGCGCGCCGAGCGGTCCGGTAGCGCACGGGCACCGACACGGGTGAGCTCGTCCAGCAGCTTGGCGCAGTTGTCCTCGTAGGTCGCGTCCTCGCCCGCGTACCGAGCCGACCACACGCCCGGGGCGCCGTCGAGCGCGTCGACGAACAGACCCGTGTCATCGGCGACGGCGGCTATCCCCGTCGCCCGCAACAAGGCTGCGGCCTTCAGCCGGGCATTGCCGAGGAGGGTGTCGGCGTCCTCGACGACTTCGGGCACATGCGCCGGCCGGGGGAGGAGCACATACGACGGGAGCGCGGCGCCGAGCACGCGTCGGATCTCGTCGACCTTGTCTGGATTCGCCGATGCAGTGACGAGCTCCACGCGCTCGCCGCTGACGCTCCGCTTGAGTTCAATAGCCGACACCGAATGCGGTCCAGAGGCCTGCGGCGTTCATCTGCAGCTTGTAATCGACGTAGCGGCCCTTGGCCATGGTCTGGGCAATGTTCTCCGCATTGAACCCGAGCCTCGCGCTCAGAAGGGCCCGGTCTTCTTCGGTCCAGGTGGTCGGATCCTTGATCGACAGGTAGGGCCAAACGGCGTTGCCCTGGGAGTCGATCCCGGGCGGCGTCTCGAGCAGGGTCGCCATGCGGGCGAGCTCGTCACCCTTGCCCTCGTCGAACCGGACCTTCCACGCATCGGCCGGCCCGCGGTCACCGACGAAACCCCACCGGAAGCGGCGATCGCCGATGATGGCCTTGAGTCGCTCGTAGTCGTGTGTGACGGCCGCCTCGTAGATCGACTTCGCGGCGACGAGTTGCGCCGGGTTGATCGGCGTCCCGTCCGGAGTCACGGAGGTGACCCCGGTACCGTGAACGATCGTGGTCGGCGGCGGGATGGTCGTCGTCGTGGCGACGATGGTCGTGATGCTCGTGGTGGTCGTCGTCTTGAGGACGGTCGTATCTGCGATGGTG
>JAYUDQ010000371.1:0-1876 GCA_043739745.1 Acidimicrobiia bacterium
CGAATTGGCCGGATGAGCGCGTCGTCTGCCGTTGTTCCGAGCACTTCGCGCGCGTCAAGGGCCGGGTTCGCGCGCGGCCGTCAACCGTCGCCCGCCAACGCCTCGTTCGAGACCCGGATGAGTTCGTCGAGCGCGTGCAGTGCGCTGCCGTCGTCGATGGCCCGGGCGCCACGTTCGACCCCGTCGCCCAGATCCGCGGCGACGCCCGCAGCGAGCAGGCCGGCGGCCGCGTTGAGCACCACGATGTCCCGTTGCGGGCCGAGCTTCCCGGACAGCACGTTGCGCAGATGCACAGCGTTCTCCGACGCAGTCCCGCCCCGAAGGTCATCCATCGTCACCCGTGCAAACCCGTATGTGGACGGATCGATTGTCGACTCGGTGATCGCGCCGTCGTCGAGCAGGAGCAGTGTCGACGTGGTCGTGGTCGACAGCTCGTCGAGCCCGTCGTGGCCGTACATCACGACTGCCCGATCCGCGCCCTGTGCACGCAGGACCTCAGCCATCCGCGGCGCCATGGCGGGATCGGAAACTCCAACGGCTTGGCGGCGGACGAGGCCGGGGTTGGCCATCGGCCCGAGGAAGTTGAACAGCGTCGCGACGCCGAGCTCGCGGCGGGTGGGAGCGGCGTGGCGCATCGCCGGATGGAACCGCGGCGCGAGGCAGAAGCCGACGCCGACCTCGGTGACGCACCGCGCCACCCCGGCGGGCGTGATCTCGAGGGCGACCCCGAGCGCTTCGAGCACATCGGCCGAGCCACTCTGCGAGCTGGCCGCACGACCACCGTGCTTGCAAACGATCCCGCCGGCACCCGCGACGAGGAAGGTGGCCGTGGTCGAGATGTTGATGCTGTGGCTGCGGTCGCCGCCGGTGCCGCACGTGCAGATCGCCTTCGCCCGGATTTCGTCGCTGAGCGGGACCCGGACGGCAAATGCGAGCATCGTGCGCAGCACCGCCGTGAGCTCGCCGACGGTCTCACCTTTCGTCCGCAGTCCGATGGCGAAGCCGGCGACCTGTGCAGGCGTAGCTCGCCCTTCGAGGATCTCCGTGAAGGCGGCGACGGCCACCTCGGCGGGCAGCTCGGTGTTGGACGTGAGGAGGGCGAGGACGGCAGGCCAGCCGCCGAGGTCGTCGAAGGTCGCAGGCGGGACGGTCGGCGACGGCGTGCTCACGCCCGGCAATGTACCTACGCAGACCCGGTGCGTGGGTTGCATTCGGCCGGGCGGCATTCGGTTCCTGCACCGGTAGGCTGCCCGAGCCGCGCGGCCGGTGATTCGCACCGTCGCGCGCTGAAGGAGCGTTTCGTGGCAGTCATCGATGTGGCCGGATACATCGCCGATCTCAAGGATCATGCGACGGTCGACCATGGCTTTCACGTCCACGATGAGCGCCATCTCGTCGAGACGTACTCGCTCCGCCAGGCATGGGAGGTCGACCTCCACCCCGATGAAGGCTGCAACGGCCCCCTCGACCTCCACCTCACGCTCGAGGTCGACCCCCGCGTCCTCCTGTCGTTCGAGGACAAGGTCGCCGAGATCGGCGAGGACGAGGATCCCCCGGACGACTTCCATTTCCCGTTCACCCTCACCTGGGCGCTACCGCCACTGCCCCACGCGCCCGACCTCCTCGTCTTGGCGACGGAGCTGGCGGGAATCGGCGGACCCGACCTGCCACTCGAAGTGTCGGCCATCGACTCATACGCGTCGGTCACCGACGCGCCAGAGCGATCGTTGACAATCGTGGCCCGACGACCGGTGTCGCTGGCCCGGATCTTCGCCGGTGAGGAAATGCTGTGCGACCTGCTCGACGGCTGCAAGCGGGTGTCGATCTATCTGCTGGAGCGGGCGCCGGGCTGGCTCGGCACGCCCTGACCGCTGCC
>JAYUDQ010000372.1:0-5126 GCA_043739745.1 Acidimicrobiia bacterium
GTGGTCGTCGACCATGCCGTGTTCGGCGGTACGAAGATCGTGAAGGCGTCGTTCACCGGCACCGGTCCGCACATCGTGCTGATCCGCCCGAAGTCGTTCGCGGCCGAATCGGCGGGCGGTGCGGCAGCCGTCGTCGAGTCGGCCCCGATCGGCGATGCCGGTGCGACGGATGCGGCGAAGGTGACCCAGCGCCACGTCGAAGAACGTACCGGACCGAAGCTCGACGAGGCCGCCATCGTCGTCTCCGGTGGGCGCGGGCTCGGCGAGGCCGACAAGTACTCGATGGTCGAGGCGCTGGCCAAGCTGCTGCATGGCGCGCCTGGTGCTTCGCGTGCCATCGTCGACGCCGGCTGGGTGCCCTACGCCTACCAGGTCGGCCAGACGGGCAAGACGGTCAAGCCCGAGGTGTACATCGCGGCCGGCATCTCGGGTGCCACGCAGCACATGGTCGGCATGAAGAACGCGAAGAACATCATCGCCATCAACAAGGACAAGGAGGCCCCGATCTTCGGGATTGCCGATCTTGGAATTGTCGGCGACGTGCACAAGGTTCTGCCGAAGCTGATCGAGGCGCTCGGCGCCCGGAAGGAATAGTGGCGCTCGACGCCCGGAAGTAGGCGAGGGCAAGGCCGCTGACTTTCTGAAGAATTGCTTGTACTGCAAACTTCTTTGCCGATCGTTGAGGTTGTGCCGCAGCCCCTCGTGAGAACCGTCGAGTATCGCGGGAACGGAACGGGCGCGTGACGGCGACCAAGGAGCGGTCGGGCCGAGGCTCGGCCGGCCGCCACCTCCGGTTCCCGGTCCAGGCCGCCATCGCGTCCGCCACGCTCGGCGCCCTCGGGCAGGCGGACGAGGGCACCGCACTGCTCAGCCGGCTGGTCGAGTTCGACCCGGCGTTGACGCTGTCCGTCATGCGCCTCGCCAACTCGCCTCACCTCGGCCACAGCCGTCGGGTCGCGAGTGCTCGCCAGGCGATGGTGCTCCTCGGCACAAAGGCCGTCAACGGTCTGACAACGAGCGGTACCGCCGCGCTCCTGCTGAACGACGATGACGCGAGCACGCCATCGGGCTTCTGGATGCGTTCGCTCACTACCGCCGTCGCCAGTGCCAACGTGGCCCGTCGGGTCGGCAGCTCGGCCGACGAAGCCTTCTCCGCAGGCATGCTCACCGAGCTCGGCGACGTGCTCCTCCAGCGCCGTCAACCCCGCGTGCATGCCGAGCTGCGGGCCGAGCTGGGTGCGGTCTATGACCGCCGCATGCTCGACGTGGAGCTCTACGAGCTCGGCCGCACGCACACCGATGCCGCCGCCGATCAGCTGGAACAGTGGTGGTTCCCGGATCGCGTCGTGCGGGCCGTGCGCTTTCATCACGAGCGGCCCGAAGCGCTTTCCGAGACCCTCCCGAGAGTGGTCCGCTGCGGTTCGGCGATCATGACGCTGCTGCACCGACGCGGGCCGAATGACCCTGCGATGGTGAACGAGGCGTTCGCCGTGTTCGGCAACGGTGCCATCCGACCAGATGCGGTTGCCGCCGAAGTGGAGACCGAGGTCGTGGCCATCGCGCACGAAGTGACGAAGCCGCGATGAAGAAGATGCTCGACCTCGAGGCATCCCAGTCCACACTTCTCGAACGCCTCCGCGATCCCAGCGGTGGTCAGACCGACATGCTCACGCAGCTGTTGGTCACCAGCTGTCAGTTCGAGCTGTCGAAGCTCGTGTCGGCCCGGCTCGACCTCGGCTCGTTTGCTGACGCTGCAGTCGGCGTGCTCAGCCAGTTCGCCACCGCTGACCGATGTGCACTGATGCTCGTGCCCGACGGCCTCCCGTCGGTCCGGGCCACCATCGGCGAATGGCCGCAAGCGGCGGGCGACGCCGACGCGGTCGGGTCCGTACAGGCACTCACGGAGCGCGAGTGCCTGATCCCGGGAATCGTCGGTTCAGTCATCGAGGTGAATACGAAGGCCGTGGGACGCTTGAGCGCGGTCGGGCTTCCCGAGCCACTGCGCAAGGCCGACCTGATCGCGAAGGCCGCGGAGCAGATCTCGTCGGGCCTTGAGCTCCTTCTGGAGGCCGAGCGGATGCGCCGCGCCGCCGCTGCTGCGCGTGCGGTCGAGATCGTCGGCGCGCTCGATGTGAACTTTGGAGAGGACGACCTCGCCGCGCTCACCGCTGCGCTCGCAGGTCTGTCGAACGCGCTCGGGGCGAAGCTCAACTACGAGAACCGTCGCCTGGGTGGACCCGTCGAGTGCGTCAGCGGCAAGACCGAAGGGCCGGATGTGCTCATCTCGGTGATGGAGCAGCTCGTCGATGCCCGCCACGCGCTGCGGATCGAGATCGCCTGGACACCGGGACGGTCGGACGCGGACGTCGCCCGCGGTTCGGAGATCGCCGATGTGCTCGGTGTGTCGCTGAGCCGAATCGAGCAGAACGCGCGGTTGCAGCAGGAGGTCGAGACCGATCCGCTCACGGGAATCGGCAATCGCCGGCTTGGTTCGCGGACGCTGGCTCGGGTCTTCAATCGGGCGCAGCGGGGGATGGATCCGATGGCCGTGATGATGCTCGACCTGGACAAGTTCAAGAACGTCAACGACACCCTCGGGCATCAGGTGGGCGATGCCGTTCTCGTGGCATTCGCGCGGGCGCTGGAACAGGCTGTCCGGAACTATGACGTGACCGCGCGATGGGGCGGCGAGGAGTTCCTCATCATCTGTCCGGACACGGACCTCGCGGGCGCGCAGGCACTCGCCACGCGTGTGCTCCAATCAACGCCCGAGTTCTGCGCGCCGGCTCTTCCCGAAGACTGGAACCAGACCGTCTCCATCGGCATCGCCGTGTTCCCCGACGGTTCGGACTTCGCGGATGGCCTCGTGCGTTGTGCGGACAAGGCGCTCTACCAGGCGAAGTCGGCCGGCCGCAACCAGTACGCCGTTGCCGACACCCCGGAACCCGCCATCCCAGCCATCCGACGCTGAGGACCTGCTGAGGTTCGTCCGGGTCAGGAGTCGCTGCAGCGATAGCCGACGCCGCGTACGGTGGCGATCAGGCTGCTGCGGTCGGACCGGTCGATCTTTCGTCGAAGGTGCGACATGTGCGTGTCGAGGACGTTCTCGGCGCCGAACCAATTCGGTCCCCAGATCTTGCGCATGAGCGCCTGGCGGGCCCACACGATGCCGGGCCGGGCCGTCAGCGTTTCGAGAAGGTCGAACTCGATCCTGGTCAGCTCGACGGTTTCCCCGTCCACCCACACCGAGCGCCGCAGAAGATCGAGCTCGAGCCAGCCGAGTGTCCTGCGCTCGTCGAGGCCCGCAGCATTCATCGGAGACGTCGGCATCGTCTGTCGGCGTCGCTGGCCGACCATTGCGTGCGCAACGATCTCGCGCGGGGAAGCGCTGTGCGGGAGCACCACGTCGGCCCCGACGACCAGCAACGCGATGCGCTCCGACTCCGTGTGCGCATCGAAGCAGACGATGAGGTGGGCATCCGATGCCCCGGCGATCGTCCGGCACAGCTCCATGCCGCGGATCGACGCGGCGGCGAGGTCGAGCACGACGACGTCGGGCGCAGTGCGCCGCACGCGGTCCGGTGCCTCTTGTGGGTCGAAGCAGGTGGCCGTGTCGAACCCGTCGGTGGTCATGGCATCGACGAGCTCGTCGCGACCCGAGCCGATCACCATTGCGGTCGACGCGGAAGGTGCCGCGGACGGGCGTTCTCGGAGGTGGTCGTGCAAAGGCGCGTTGCTCATCTCAAATCAGAAACGATCGTCCGGCGCAGCGGCTATCTGAGGCGTTTCCCCGAGACCACTGCGGGTCAGGCGTCGACAGCGCGAGGCTCGACGCGCCACTCGGGTGCGAAGACGTAGCCCTGTCCGCGCACGGTGCGCAGCCATGACGGATCGCCGCCGGCACCCTCGATACGGTTGCGCAAGCGTCGTACGTGTTCGGTAACCGTGGCCGGGTCCTGCCATTGCGACGATGATCCCCAGACGGATTCGAGCAACTCTTCGCGCGAGATCACGCGACGCGGCGAGCCAGCCAGGTGGGTCAGTAGGTCGAACTCCTTTGCCGTCAGGGTCAGCAGACGGTTGTCGTAGAAGCACTCGCGACTCGTCCGATCGATCGTGATCGGGCCGTGGACGATGACGGCTCGCGACGGAGCGCTCTCGCGTACCCGAACGGTGCGCCGGGTGACGGCTCGAACCCGAGACAACAGCTCACGCGGCAGGAACGGCTTCACGATGTAGTCGTCGGCCCCGAGGTCGAGTCCGAGCACGCGGTCGCTCTCGTCGCTGCGCCCACTGAGCACGATGACCGGCATGTCGCTCTCCCGCCGGACGCGCATCAAGACTTCGAGGCCGTTCATGCGTGGAAGCTCCAGATCGAGGATGACAAGGTCCGTCGGGTTGTTGGCCAGCATCGCGAGTGCCGATTCGCCATCGTCTGCGTGGTCGACGTGGGATGCCGCCGGGGCGATGCACCGTTGTACGAGCGCCCGAAGGGCCGGGTCGTCATCGACGATGAGGACGCGCACGCCGTCGGTGTGGTCGGAGACCTGGTCGACGTTGGGCCGGCGCGGTTCCTCGTTCCGATTTTTCGTGAGCGTGACCTTTCTCAAAGGAACCAGGTTGGGCCCCGTACGAAAGACATCTGTGCGCGGAGCAACAACAACTCGGTGATTGTATGCACCGGCATTCATGGTCGTGGTCGAACCACCAACAATCACTGGATTCGTCAGGCGGAAGCGACTGCGGACGCCGGGGCGCTCACGAGGTCGAGGCGGCTACGGAAGTCGGAAGCGGTTCCCACGGCGGCGGCGTAGGCCGCACGACGCCTGGCGGCAACGCCGACGGGCTGCTCGCTCGGTGTGTCCCCGAGATGGGTGGTCATCGCCTCGCCGATCAGCGACAGCGCTTCTGCTCGCATTTGCGACACGCGCGACTCGGTGACCCCGAGCTCTCGGGCGAGGTCCTCCATAGGTCGTTCGTCGAAGAAGTAGCCGACGACGACGACCCGAAGACGTTCGGGGAGCATGGCCACGGCATCGCGGACATAGGCGTGGGACTCACGGTCCACGAGTACGTCGAGCGGGTCGCCGTGGCCGGTGCGCATCGCCATCGCCGCATGGTCGTCG
>JAYUDQ010000373.1:0-12477 GCA_043739745.1 Acidimicrobiia bacterium
GGGTATCGCCGTCACGGTCGACGCGCTCGTGCCCGCACCATGAGCTCCGGGTGACCCGCGAATCAGTCACAGGCCGCCCGGAGGTTGTGTTTTCAAGGAACAACTGCCGGATCGGTGGCGACCGACCGGGATGGTCGGCACGCCGATCGTCGGCGGGTCGGCACGCCGATCGTCGGCGGGTGCACGGTTCTGGGTCAAGCGGCCATGCGCCTCGGCGTCGCGGCGGCGACAAGCTCGCCGGTGGCTCGGATGCGGATGGAGACGGACCCGTCGGCTTCACGGACACCGATGAGTTGGCTGACGTGGAGATGTTGGTGATGGGCGTGGCAGAGCAGGATGAGGACTTCGACGTCGGTGAAGCCGAGGTCAGCAAGCCACTCGTTGAGGTGGTGGATCTGGCTGATGCTGGCGGTCGCGTCACAGCCCGGGTACTGGCAGCGGAGGTCGCGTGCCCAGACCGCGATCTTCTGGAGGAGTGATGGTTCTCGGCGGCCGCGGACGTACTTGAGCACCTCGCCGACGTTGTTCTCGAAGCAGAAGTAGAGATCTCGCTTCACCTGATCGAACAGCGACGCAGTGACCGGGATCGGACCGTGGTTGAGCATCTCCGCATGGAAGCGCTCGACATTGAACACGATCACCGTGGCTGGTTTCGACGTCGTCACTCGTATCGGTGGCCGTTCAACTCCGCCATTTATCGGAAAGGAGCTCGTGTCAACGATGCTTGACGGGTCACTACCCTCGAGATCACCGTCTCGGCGTTGCGCCTTCACCTCATCATCAGGGCCACCGGCGGCGCATGCCTTCGACGGCGTGATCCCGGCCAACTCGAGCAGGGCGTCGGCGAGGCGTTGGTCGCGGGTGTCGGTATCGTGACCGCCGAGCACTCGGGCGCGTTCGGGGTGGTCCCGCCGGTAGTTCGCTTCGCTGATCGCCCCGAGGATCGTCTGCAGCGTGGCACCCTCCAGCGACGGTAGGAGCCCGGTCAGACGGACCATGCCGTCGGGTCCGTTGGAGAACCGTAGCGACCGGGCCGCGTGCTGTCGTGCGGCGACGTCCTCCCCGTGTTCGAGGCCGAGCCGGAACTGCTCCACCGCCCGGCCGAAGTCCTCAGGCGACATCCCCACTCCCGAATCCAGCAACCGCTCGACGCCGGGCTTTTCGATGATCGGGCGCACTGCAGCGACATGGTCCGTCGTAAGCGCTCCGCGGCGCAGCAACGCAAGCGCTCCGGGCAACGCGGACACCACCGCGGCAACCGCTCGACGCTTCCGCGCTTCGCGGTTGCTGATGTTGCTCAACCTCGAAAGCGAGGCAGTCGCGTCCCGATCGTCTGGCCGTGCCACGACCAGCAACGCCGTGGCCGCTTCCAGTTCCGCCCGCAGGCGATCCAACGACCGAAGACCCGCGTCGACCGTTGATCTTGACCATCCGACCGGTTCGATAACCAGGATATGGACATGACTCCAGGGTCCGACTTCGGTGATCTCCGCTTCAGTTTGCTGAGAGTTTCGAGCATTTGACATCGAACACATGTTCGCACGAGTGGGACCCAGTGTCAACCGGTTTCTCGCCAACGAGCAGCAACGACTCGGCCACCCGCCCCGCTCGTGAACGATCGGCCAGCCCCGATCCAGCGATGACGGCTACGGTCGAGTTCCCCAACCGTCCACGACGCTTCGAAGCTCCGATCGCCGTTCGGAGAATCTCCGTGCCCGGTGCCCGTTGGCTCCGGACGGATGTGGAAAGCCGAACAACACACGATCAGGGTAGGCCGCTGCGCCGAGATGTCGGATGGCGGACTCGACTGCGACACCCAGCGGCACTACCAGTGCGGTCGGAACGCTTGCGAGCTCGCGAGCGAGGATGGTCTCGACGTATGTCCTCGTCGGTAGGTACCGAAGGATGTCGGGAGAGCTCCCCGTCAGTCCTGACCGTTGACGTAGACCGGATCCCGAACGGCAGAGGTGGTGGCGAGCAGGTCGGTACCGAACAACTCATCCAATGTCGCAACGCCGAACTGCTGATTCAGCCCGAGATCATCCAACATCGAGACGAGGTTCTTGCGTATGGAGCCTGCAAACGCCGAACGCTGCTCCAGTTCGACCCGTCCACCTCCCTCTGCCATCACTTGCAGCGCCAACTCGTGCTGTGACCTCCCCGGCGCGATCCCAACGATGAGCACCCTGGTCGATGGCAGCGGCTCGTGCCAAAAGCCCGCACACTCCTCTATCGATATCTGCTTCGGTCTGGTCATCGGTCGAGCGCTTGCCATCGAGACCAACGACAATCGCACGTCTCGCAGCGGACCCTCCATTTCTGGGAGAACGTTCGTGCGTGGTCTCTCCATGACCTGTTCGCACACTCCCGGGCGACGGTGCAGCGTTCCTCCTGATCCGCGATCCATCCGCCTAGCCTCCCCGCATGTCCGAGCACGACCTCCTCACCGAACCGACCGACATCGAGCCGGCCCTCGTCTCGCCGCTCAAACCCCACGTCATCGTCCTCTTCGGCGCGGCCGGCGACCTCTCCCGGCGCAAGCTGATCCCCGGCCTGCTCCACCTCTCGCAGACCGGTCTGCTGCCTGAGTGCCGCATCGTTGGCACTTCACTCGAGAACCTCGACGACGACGGGTTCCGTGCGTTCGCCCGAGCCGCATGCGTGGAGTTCTCGATCCATCCGTTCACCGACCAGCAGTGGACGAAGTTCGCGATGCGGATCCGCTACGTCCAACAGGGGTCCGGACCGGAAGGCCTGAGCAATGTGGTCAAGGAAGCGGAGGCGGAATTGGGTGGTCGGCCCCGTCGGCTGCACTACCTGAGCGTGCCACCCAACGCGGCGCGGTCGGTCGTGCAGACACTCGGCGACGCGGGTCTCGTCGACCGGGCCCGGATCATCATGGAGAAGCCGTTCGGCACCAACCTTGCAACATCGCGCACGCTGAACGCGGCGCTGCACGAGACCTTCGACGAGGAGCAGATCTTCCGGATCGACCACTTCCTCGGCAAGGAGGCGGCGCAGAACATCCTTGCGTTCCGTTTCGCGAACGGTCTCTTCGAGCCGATCTGGAACCGCAACCACATCGACCATGTGCAGATCGATGTCCCGGAGACGCTCGGCCTCGGGCAGCGCATCGGCTTCTACGAGAAGACGGGCGCCTACCGCGACATGGTGGTCACGCATCTCTTCCAGGTTCTCGCATTCATGGCCATGGAGCCGCCCACCGCGCTCGAGCCGCGGGCCATCAGCGAGGAGAAGAACAAGGTCTTCCGCTCGATGATGGCGATCGAGCCGAACCACGTCGTGCGCGGCCAGTATCTCGGCTACCGGGACGAGGACGGGGTTGCCACCGATTCGGACACCGAGACGTTCATCGCCCTGCGCTGTGAGATCGACAACTGGCGCTGGGCCGGCGTCCCGTTCTTCCTGCGCACCGGCAAGCGGTTGGCGGAAGGTGCCCGCATCATCTCGATCGCGTTCCGCGAGCCGCCGAAGAGCATGTTCCCCGCGGGTTCCGGCGTCGGCGCCCAGGGTCCCGACCATCTCACGTTCGACCTCGCCGACGCGTCGAAGCTGTCGCTCTCGTTCTACGGGAAGCGCCCGGGTGCAGGCATGAAGCTCGACAAGCTGAGCCTGCAGTTCGCGCTGCACGAGACGGGCCGGGAAGCTGATGTGCTCGAAGCTTACGAGCGGCTCATCCACGACGCGATGAGCGGTGACCACACGCTGTTCACGTCGGCCGAGGGCATCGAGCGACTATGGGAAGTGTCGACCGGCCTACTCGACTCTCCCCCGCCCGTGCGCCCGTATGCACCTGGTTCGTGGGGTCCGAACGCGATCCACCAGCTCGTCGCACCGCATGCGTGGCGGCTGCCGTTCGAGCGGGCGTGGCGCAGCAAGATCTGAGAACTACTCCGGAGCGTCGGCCGAGCTGATCCGCCACAGCCACCGAAGCGAGTCGGCGAACACCGCCCCACCGTGTCGGAGGCTGTGGCCACCTTCACCGAAGACGAACTTCACGTCGCTGCCCGCGAAGCGCAGCGCAGACGCGACCTCCTTGTTGGCGAGGGGCCAGTTGCCGAACACGATGTCGGCGTCGGTCTCGCCACTCTGCAAGAACACGCGGATCGGCTTCCTCGGGGTGCTGCGGATCAGGTACGGGTAGTTGTGGCCGCCGCGAATGGCCGTGAACGAACCGCAGTGGCTGAGGACCCTTCCGAACACATCGGGTCGGTACCAAGCCGCCGTGAAGGCGCAGATGCCGCCGCTGCTGATCCCGCACACGGTTCGGTGCGACGGATCATCAGTAAGTGAACACCCGATCTGATCCTCAACGAACGGCAAGAGGTCCTCAATCAGAAAGCGCGCATATGAATCAGTGCAGCTGTCGTACTCGACGCTTCGCTGCTTTGTCGCCCGCAGATCGTCGGCCTCGCCCGGAGCGAGTTCTCTGCGGCTGCGCACATCGAGCGGTCGTCCGGGATGGACGAAGACTGCGATCGTGGGTGCGATCTCGGAGTTGTAGAGCAGATTGTCGAGCACCACGGTTGCTCGAACCGGACCGTCCGCCGCAAGGTAACCACCACCGTCGTTGCACACGAGGAGCGACGGCGGGGGGCCGAGCGGATCGAATGCCGGTGGGACATAGATCCACAGTTCGCGCTTCGTTCCGGCGAACACCTTGCTGCCGATCCAGTCGTGGAACGCCGTCACCTTGCCCGTGGGCACGCCATCCACGACCGATGCCTCGCGGCACGGGTTGTACTGCCTGTCCGACGGCGTCGCAAGCGCATCGACGATCTCCGCGTTCGACCGTCCGTTGATCACCGGCACGACGCTCGCGTCGGCCATCGAGATCTGCAGTCCAAGCTGTTGATACGTACCGATGTCCACGTGTGCTCCGGTCGGGCGGGGTGCCGCCCGGGCGACAGCACCTCATCATCCTTCCGCGTTCGCATGCGCAAGGCGGATGCGCTGCTGCAGCGCCACTGATGCGGCGCGACCACCACGTCCCGGGCGACGGTCTTCGCCGGCACCGCCCACCCGCCGAGGCGGCGTACGACATCGACGGTGACAGACTTGCCTGATGCGCAGCCCCGACCTCTCGTCCGAGCGCCGTCTCGTCGCCTGGAAGGATCAGGCCTGGCTCAGTGCCGCATCGCTGATCGTCGTGGCCGGCCTGGCCGTGGACACCCGACGCCATCGCATGGCCAACCGCCTCGACACCTTCTACACGCCCGCGCATGGGCTGGTCTACGCCGGGTGGGTGGCCTGCGCGGTCGTCGTCCTTCGGGTCGTCCGCAAGGAGATGGCCGACGGCGCACGCCGGTTCGGCGCGGTGCCGCAGGGCTTCGAGCCGGCCGTGATCGGCGTTGTCGTATTCGGCATCGGTGGTGTCGGCGACCTGCTTTGGCACACGGTGTTCGGCATCGAGCAGCGGATCAAGATCCTGTTCAGTCCGACCCATCTGCTGTTGATGGTGGCGATGCTGATGGTCGCCTTCGGTGTCATCCGATCGGCGTGGATGACGGCCGACCTACCCGTCGAGCCGTCAACCGCCAGCCCCACACCGCACCGCCGTCACGCCACCGTTGCCTTCCGCCAGTTCTGGCCGGTCGTGGTCGCAGCCGGGTCGATGATCTCGGTACTGCTCGTCTTCGTCCAGTTCTCATCGCCCTACGAAGCGCCGCTGTTCAGCTCCTCGGCACCGTTCGGGGCGTTGCAGACGATCCTCGAGACGCTGGGCAGCCTCGCCGTCATGATCACCAGCGTCGTCCTGTTCGGGATCGTGCTGCTACTGGCCCGCCGCTGGGTTCTCCCGTTCGGCACGTTCTGCATCACGTTCGCCGTCGCGGCTTCGGGCACGTTCGTCTACATGGACTTCCGTCCGGTGCGACTGCTGCTTTCGCTGCTCGTCGGTGCCGTTACGTGCGACTGCCTTTGCTGGGCGCTGCGCCGCGTGCCGGACGCTCGCCTGTCCTACCGGCTCCTCGGCGGGCTTGCGCCATTGCTGGTGTGGATGTCGTACGTGGTCTTCAGCGTGGCGGACAAAGCAATCGTCTGGAGTGCGGAGCAATGGACCGGGACCCTGCTGTGGTCGTCGCTCATCGGCCTCGCGCTGACGGT
This sequence comes from Acidimicrobiia bacterium, assembly GCA_043739745.1. Taxonomy (GTDB): domain Bacteria; phylum Actinomycetota; class Acidimicrobiia; order Acidimicrobiales; family JANYDT01; genus JAYUDQ01. The sequence goes on from JAYUDQ010000373.1 coordinate 6,127, forward strand.
GCTTCTGCTCCCGCCGAGGAGCACGCCGGTCGGATACCTGGACTGATCCTGACGATTGACTCCCACCGCCTGTATCCGGTGCGCAGGCCTGACGCGCAACGGTCCGCCCCGGCGGAGAGCGGACCGTCACTTCGAGGAGAGTCTCGGCGGGAAGACATCGATCCTCGCGACCGAAACTGTACAACCGGGCACGAACCGCGTCTACCTCCCGCCGGGCAAAATGCTCAGACCTGACCAGAGGAACCAACCACCAAATGTCTGACCGCGCCACGCTGGCTGCACGCTCCGTCGACTACCTACGCTCGTTTGCGACCGGCGACCCGACCCTCATCGCCGCGCACGTCACCGAGGGCTTCGTCAACGACCATGCGAGCGCGCTCGGATCGCCGTGCGAAGGGCGCGCCGAGTACCTGCGCCGCCTGCCCGGCTTCCTCGCCTCGATGCCCGGGCTGCGCTACGAGCCGGATGAGCCCATCGTCGACGGCACTCGCGTCGCCGTGCCGTATACGCTCCATGCGACCGGCAAAGGACCCGACAGCGAGTCGCGGCCGATCACGATCCGGGGCGTGATGCTCTTGCAGTTCGAAGGCGGGCTGATCGCGTCCCGGCTCGACGTATGGGACGCGCTCACCTATCTGCGACAGACGGGACAGGCGTGACAGGCGTGACAGGCGTGAACGAGGCCCCCACGAGGCCCGGTCCGGCCGCTGAGCTGCTGGTGACCGGCATCGATCGGCTGCTCACGATGGACCCGGAGCGGTCGGTGCTCACCGGAGCGGCCATCGCCATCCGCGGCGGACGCATCCTCGACGTCGGCGCCGAGGACGCGCTCATGCGTGCGCACCCCGGCACGCCCCGGCTGGACGCTCGTGGCGGGTGGGTCATCCCCGGTCTGATCGACGCCCATCAGCACCTCACCGGAGATCGCCTGACCCGCGCCTCGATCCCCGACACGCTCGCACCCGGTGCCGCGATCTTCGAGTGGGCCGTGCCCCTCCACGCCGCGCACACCGACGACGACGACCGGCTCTCGGCGGCGCTCGCGGCACTCGAAGCAGCGCGGAACGGCGTCACATCCATCATCGAGGCCGGCACCGTCGCCCATCCCGATGCGGTGGTCGACGGCGTTTCGTCCGTGGGCATACGAACGTCGATCGGCCGCTGGGGCTGGGATGTCGAGGGCGGCCCCTTCGCCGGACCTGCGTCCGAAGTGATCGCTCGCGCCGCCGACCTCCTCGACCGCTACCCGCCCGACGCCGACGGCCTCGCGCAGGGCTGGGTCACGCTGGTCGGCCACGACCTCATGTCCGACGAGCTCGTCCGCGGTGCGACGGCGCTCGCCAGGTCCCGCAGCGCACGTATGACGTTCCACCTCTCGCCGAGCGACTCCGACACCGTTTCGTATCTCGCCCGGACCGGACAGCGACCTGTGGTGCACCTCGATTCGCTCGGCGTGCTCGGGCCCCATCTGCTCCTCGCGCACGGCGTCCACCTCGACGATGCCGAGCTCGACGCGCTGCTCCGCAACGACGTCTCCATCGCCTCGTGCCCGTGGGCCTACCTTCGCCTGGGGCAGGGCTTCGGCCGGGCCGGTCGCCATCCCGAGTTCATCGCCCGCGGCGGCCGGCTGGCGCTCGGCTGCGACAGCGAGAATGCCGGCGACCAGATCGACGTTCTGCGCGCCGCGGCGTTGTTCGCGGGCATGGCGAAAGATGCCGATGCCGATCCGACTGCGCCGGGTGCGCACCTCGCGCTCGAGCTGGCGACGATTCGCGGCGCCAAGGCCATCGGCCGCGACCACGAGCTCGGTTCGATCGAGATCGGAAAGCGGGCCGACCTCGTCGTCCTCGACCCGGACCGGCCCGAGTGGCGGCCCGTTGGCGGCGACGTCGCTCTGCAGATCATCTGGGGCACCGACGGGCGGGCCGTGCGCGACGTGGTGGTCGCGGGCGAGGTCGTGGTCCGCGAGGGGCGTTCGACGCGAGTCGATGAGACCGAGCTCGCGGCCCGAGCTGTCGCTGCGGGCGCGTCGTTGCGGGCGCGGGCTGGGGTCAGTGTGAGATCGGTGTGGCCGGTCCGTCCGGTGCGGCCGGCCTGACCGTCGAGCGGAGGTCCCCGCCCCGCCATCGAGGTCCAGCGAGGTCAGTCCAACAGGTGCTTCTGGCGCTCCCATTGGCGGGCCATGCCGCCAACCCAGCGGGTGTGGTCGGCAACCTTGCGCTCCATGTAGAGCTTCATCTCGGGATGGGTCATCAGCAGCGTCGCCTCGGCACGGATGCCGGCCACCACGAGGTCGGCGACCTCGGCCGGCTCCTTCACGTCGCCACCACCGATGAGCGCGCTGGCCTTCTCCGCATCGCCGAGCGAACCGATCAGCATCGGCGTGTTGATGCCACCCGGGCACAGGCACGACACGCGAATGCCCTGCGCCTTGTAGGTGATGGCCATCCACTCGGCGAAACCGACGGCGGCGTGCTTCGTGGCGGCGTAGGCGGCGTCACCGAGCGTGGTGAGGATCCCGGCCATGGACGCGGTCGTGACGAGGTAGCCCTCGCCGCGCTCGACCCACGCCGGCAGCAGGTGGCGGCTGGCCCAGACATGCGCCATCGTGTTGATCCGCCAGGCCCGGTCCCACAGCTCATCAGGCGCATCCGGCCCGGCGCCGACGGCGATGCCGGCATTCGCGAAGTAGACGTCGATCACGCCGTATGTGGAGGCGATCTCTTCGATGAGGGTCTTGACCGACTCCTCTTGCCCGACGTCGCACTTGCGGCCGATCGCGACGCTCGTCCCCGTGCGGGCGTTGATGCTCGCGGCGACGGCCTCGGCGCCGGCCTGGTCGAGGTCGGCGCACACGATCAGCGTCGGCTGTTCATCGGCGAAGCGGCGGGCGCAGGCCGACCCGATCCCGCCCGCGGCACCGGTGACAACGACGATCCTGTCCTTCAGTTCCATGGCCGGGACCCTACGCGGGGCGCGCCGGGCGCGCACTTTGATGAGGTGCGTCGCCGGTTCGCTGGGAGCTGCCTCAGCCTGCGTCCGCCGCTTCCATGAGCAGGCGCAGGCGACGACGCCATTCGACGGATGCCCTGTCGGCCTGGGTGTTGAGCAGGCCGACGGCGTCGAGCCTGAGCGTGCCGCGGACCGTTTCGAGCATGCGCTTGTCCTCGGCCCCGATGGCCCGGTCGAACGCGATCACGTCATCGATCGGCACCGAGTGGTCGTCGTTCCGCCACACGATGAACGTGAACAGCGAACGCTCGTCATCGATAGGTGTACTTACGAGTAGGAGGATGTGGTCGAGCCCCGTCGCCGGATACGAAATGGTCGAGCGGACAAGGAGCGGCAGCGCGAAGCCGGTCGTCATCGAGCGCTCGACGGTCGGCGTGCTCTGCCCACTCGCGACCGCACCGACACCGTCGTTGGCCGCCTGCACCTCGTAGCGCCAGCCGAAGAAGTCACCGATCTGCTCGAGCGTGACCGGTGCGACCACGCGTTCGGAGGCGGCGCCGAACGTGCCGGTGTGGACCCAGGGGAAGTGGGCAACGTCACAGAAGTTGTCGACCATGCGGGTGGCCGCGCAGTGCCACTCCTGCATCGGTTCGACGATGCGGCGGTACGCAGGATCCCGGTCGAACGCGATGTCGGGTAGCGGTGCTGCCGGCTCTTCGAGCGCGATCCACACCAGCCCGTAGCGCTCCTGTACCTGCACGCATTGCAGGTGCGCTTTCGACGGTACCGGTGCTCCTGGGCCGGAGGAAGGGATGAGGGCGCAACGGCCCCCGCCGTCGAACGACCAGCCGTGGTACGGGCACTCGAGCAGACCGTCGACAATCGCGCCGTCCGAGAGCGGTGCCTCACGATGAGGGCACCGATCCGGCGCGGCGGCAACGCCGTCGCCGCCGCCATCGCCGGAACGCCACACGACAAGGTCGACGCCACAGATCCGCACTGCGACCGGTCGGTCGGTGACGTCCTCGCTGCGCACGACGCCGTGCCAGGCGCGGCGGAGGGCGGGGTGCGCGGCGAACGAGGTCATGACCCCAGTGTGGCGCACGTTGACGGGCCGAAGGATCGGTCTGACCAACAGTCCAAATCGGACGCCAACGGTGGTACCGTCCGCCCATGGCCTCGCCAAACACCTTGATCTTCGTGGACTTCCCAAGCCCTGACCCGCTGGCCGCCGCCGCGTTCTACCGCGAGGTCTTCGGCTGGGAGGTCGAGCCCCGGCCCGAAGGCGTGTTCTACCGGATCGTCCCCGGCGAGTTCTTCCCCGGCGCGGATGGCTCCCCGTCCGATGTCGGCAACCTCCACATGGGCATCTTCGAGACGACGCTGGCCGCGCCCGACCCCCGGCCCGCACCGGTCCACACGATCGCACCCACCGGGTGGGGGCCGCGCCCGTACATCCTCGTGGGCGACGACGACTCCGAGGCCGCCATCCTCGATAGGGCCGAGAAGCGCGGTGCCACGACGCTGTGGCGGGACAAGTACTGGGCCGAGTTCAACGGCTACCACGCGGCCTTCCAAGACCCCTGGGGCACCGTCGTCATCCTGTGGTCGAAGGGCGGCGAGGAACCGATGCCGACAGCCGAACAAGCCGACTGGCAGGCCGTCAAGGGCTACCCGGGAGCCGCGACCGCAGCGACGACCACACAAACAGAAGCGGTGGCGTCATGAGCGGTCCGTCCGGCCCCCGATGGACCCACATCGCACTCCCCTCGTCACAGCTCGACGAGTCGATCGCCTGGTACGAACGCTTCACCCCGCTCCGCCTCCTCGAACGGCGCGAAGACGCCGACGGCCAGAGCGCGTGGCTCGCCCATCCCGGGCAGACGGTCAACCCGTTCGTGCTCGTGCTGGTGATGTTCTACAAGTCGCAAGGCACCAAACAGCCGCAGCTCGCGCCGTTCGCACACATCGGCATCGAGATGCCCGAGCGGGCCGATGTCGATCGGGTCGCCGCGCAGGGCAAGGAAGAGGGATGCCTCGTCTGGGACGCGCAGGACATGCCGCCGCCCGTCGGATACATCTGCGCGCTTACCGATCCCGACGGGAACGTCATCGAGATCTCCCACGACCAGGGCGTCTACGACTCGGTGCAGCAGCACTGGGGGAGCGCCGCAGCTCCCGCCGCCGGCTGAGACCCATGGAGTACCGCACCCTCGGCCACACCGGCCTGCAGGTCAGCACCCTCGCCCTCGGCACCATGATGTTCGGCGCGTGGGGCAACACCGACCATGCCGAGTGCGAGCGCACGATCCATCAGGCGCTGGACGCCGGCATCAACCTCGTCGACACGGCCGACATGTACGCCGACGGTGAGACCGAAGAGATCACCGGCAGGGCGCTTACGGGGCGCCGTGATGAGGTCGTTCTGGCCACGAAGTTCTGGAACCCTATGGGCCCGAGCGTCAACCAACGGGGCGCATCACGGCGGTGGATCATGCAGGCCGTCGAGAGCAGCCTCCGGCGACTCGGCACCGATTGGATCGACCTGTATCAGGTACACCGGCCCGATCCGCACATCGACATGGCCGAGTTCATGGACGCGATGGGCGACCTGGTGCGACAGGGCAAGGTCCGCGCCATCGGCACGTCGACGTGGCCGGCCGAGCTGCTCGTCGAAGCGCAGTGGGCGGCCGATCGCGGGCACGGGCCGAAGCTCGCATCCGAGCAACCGCCGTATTCGATCTTCACCCGCGAAATCGAGACCGCCGTCCTACCCACGGCGAAGCGCCAGGGCATGGGCGTGATCGCATGGTCGCCTCTCAACGGTGGCTGGCTCACGGGCAAGTACCGCAAGGGTCAGCCGCTGCCGACCGGGTCGCGGGCCGAGTACTCGCCCGACCATTTCCAGGTGAACGCGGCGAAGTACGACGCAGCCGAGGCACTCCTGCGCGTCGCAGCAGACGCCGACATCTCGCTCACCCACCTCGCCCTTGCATGGGTGCGTGAGCATCCGGCCGTCACGGCGGCGATCATCGGACCGAAGACACCCGCCCAGCTGACCGATCTGCTCGTCGGCGCCGACGTTCGGCTGGGGACTGACGTGCTCGATGCCATCGACGCCATCGTTGCGCCGGGCGTGAACCTCGCCGCGGGCGACGCAGGCTGGACCACGTGGGAGCTGGACGCGGCGCAGCGCAGGCGGCCCCGATGAGCGCCGTGCGACGGCCGCCGACCTTCGGAAGCTTCACCCGTTCGCAGCGGGCAGACCTTCCGAAGATCGCGCGCGGAAGTCGGTTCCCGGGGTGAAGACGGCGTTCGATCCGATCGTGCGGCACACCGTCAGCGAGGCGGTCCGCGATCGCATCCGGGAGCGCATCCTTGCCGGATCGTTCGTGCCGG
>JAYUDQ010000374.1:0-1874 GCA_043739745.1 Acidimicrobiia bacterium
CTGACGCATCGGCCGTCGACCGCTCGTCGCCGAGACCGACCAAGTCGCCGATCTTGGCGAGCCACTCGTGTGGCGCCGCCGCGAGGTCTTCGTAACGTACTTGCAGGTACCGCGACGGATCTTCTCGGGCCAAGTGATCGGCAGCCAGATTCCAGAGATCCCATGTCAGCGCCGCCTTCCACGGTGGCTGTCTCCGCATCAAGGCGCCGTCGGGCCGGTCCGCGGCGATCTTGAGTCGCTGCTGCGAGAATGCACATGCGCGCGGGTCTCGCACGATGTGCAGGACGTACAGGTCAACTGCGTGCGTCATCCGTATGAGGTGGCCCCACGTCGGCGGCTTCGACGAATCCACGATGATGCGCGCGCCCGAAGTCTTGGCGATCGCCCCGTACAGCCTCCCAAGTTCATCGGCTGCTTCGCGCAGCGAAGCACGAGCGACAGGGTGTCGCCTGAACGCCTGCAACACCTCGTCCGAGCGCTCCAAACCGTGAAGCAACTCGACCATGCGCGTCGTGGGTGTGCCGCCGGTGCTGTCCAACACACGCCGCCAGAATTCGCACTGCGGCACAGGTTGGCCGCAGCCACACAAGCGTCCCTCGACGAGTCCGCGCTGCCAGAGATAGCGCAGCTCTCCGACCACTACGACCTCAGGGCGTTGCCCGAGAAGCAAGTCGACAAGAGTGGTCCCGCTGCGCGCGGTACCGCAGACGAACAGGACCCTCACCCGGCCGGCACCGTCTCGCTCGCCGACGGACGGCGGGCGAGCCGCGACGCTCACGGCTTCCAAGAGCGCGAAAAAACCCTCCCCACGCCCACAACGGTACTTGCTTGGTATTCCTAACCTTTCCTTTTGGTAAAGCGTTGGGAAAATGCGTTAGCGATGCACACGTCGCGCAGCGGCGCAACTGAATCGCACTGGGTTTGATGGGGGCTCGGGCTATTGGATTCCAACCCCGGTGAGGGTGGCTGGTTGGGCAGCGTAGAACGCTGCTTCGAACTCGGTCGGGGGCACGTCGCCGGTGTAGCTGTGGAGACGTTCGGTGTTGTGCCAGTGCACCCATCCGAGCGTGGCGAGTTCGACGTCCTCGACCGTGCGCCATGGTCCTTGGTCGGGTCCGTAGATCAACTCGGTCTTGTAGAGACCGTTCACCGATTCGGCCAGCGCGTTGTCATAGCTGTCGCCGACCGTGCCGATCGATGGGACCGCGCCGAGATCCGCGAGGCGTTCGCCATAGCGCACACTCGTGAACTGCGACCCGGCGTCGGAGTGACACCGCAGTCCTCCGAGCAGGGTGCCGCGCGACCAGCGGGCCATCTCGAGCGCGTCGAGGACCATGTCCGTGCGCATGTGGCCGGCGACGCGCCACCCGACGATCATCCGCGAGTACGCATCGACGATGAAACACACGTACGCGAACCCCGACCAGGTCGGCACATAGGTCAGGTCCGTCACCCACAACTGGTTTGGTGCGGTCGCAGTGAAGTCGCGCTTGACGAGGTCGGCCGGCCGAGGCGCGGACGGATCCGAACGCGTCGTGCGAACCTTGCGTCGCCGGCGCGATACGCCTTCGATCCCCGCAGCCTTCATGAGTCGAGCGACCTGATCGCGGCCAATCTCATGACCGGCCCGACGCGCCGCTTTCCAGAGCTTGTGCGCCCCATAGACCCGGTAGTTGGTCATCCAGATCGCGACCAGCATCGGGATCAACACGGCGTCGCGTAACGACCGCGCCGACGCCGACCGAGACTTCGCCGCGTAATACGTGGACGGAGCCACCTGCAACGCATTGCAGATGGGCTCGACTCCGAACTCGTCGCGATGCGCGTCGATGTACGCGGTCATCACTTCTGTGGGCGGTCGAGCTCCGCCGCGA
>JAYUDQ010000375.1:0-5114 GCA_043739745.1 Acidimicrobiia bacterium
GCCTGGTTCCCGGCCGGCCCTCCTCCGATGATCACGAACTTCACGGCCATGAGCGGCGATGCTACGGCAGGCGTTGCCCGCGGTCGCGTGCACGGCCGCTCCCGAAGAGGAAGGTTGCGTGAACATGAGCTCACCTGCTGCGGCTCGGCGATCCGCTTTGTGACCGAGCAGGGGAACCGCTCAGCCCGGAACGGACAGCACCGTGACGGCGCCTGTGCCGCCATCGACGCGTACACGCGCACCGTCCGGGATGCGACGTGTTCCTCCTGTTGCGCTGACCACGCAGGGGATGCCGAGCTCGCGGCTCACGATGACGGCGTGGCTCATCGGTGCACCGACATCGACGATCACGCCCGCCGCAGGGACGAACAGCGGTGTCCACGACGGGTCGGTGATCGGGGCGACGAGGATGTCGCCGGGCTCGAGCGCCGTCGGGTCGTTCGAGTCGAGGATCACGCGAGCCCGACCTTCAGCGATGCCTGGGCAGCCCGGAACCCCTTGCAGCGTGTCACCCGCGCCGAGCATCGCGGCACCGGGCGCATCGCGTCGCGTCCACGTCGACGGCCCCTCGGTCGAGCCGACGAACAGGAACGGCGGCTCGAGCTCCAGCAGCTTCCGATAGTCGGTTCGACGTGACCGGATCTCCTCGGTGAGTGCATGCGGGTTGCTCAGAAGCGTCTCCGCCTCCTCGTAGTTCACGAACCCGAAATCCTCGATCTCGTCGAAGGCACCCTTCGCCACCATCCGGCGGCCGAGCTCGCGAAGGGCCATGCGCTGCTCGTGGATCAGGCGGATGTTGTTCGTCTTCGAGCGCTCACGGCCGGGAAGCCATGCGTGCGACGACGTGATGGCCGCCGCGAGCTGGCCGTGCGTCGCCGGGTCGCCCTCGACCATCGCCAGCAGCTCTGCCGACGCCACCTCGCGTTGGTCTGCGCGCAGAGCATTTTGCGTGTTCGGGTCCATCCCCGCCGGTGCGACGCGCATGCGCTCGACCGCCGACAGCGCGAGCTCGGGCCGCGTCTCCCATGACGGCGACCGGGCCTCCCATTCGTTCGGGCCGCGGCTGCCGAACTCGCGGAGGAAGGCGTCGAACTCATTCTTGAACGCGACCGCGTCCGTCGAGCCGCTCGTCGACAGCTTGGCCAGCACATCGTGGACGTCGCCGTCGAAGATCGACGTGAGCTCAGGCGACGCGTTGACGCTGCGGCCCATCGCCCACATGGCCATGCTGGGCGCGGCCGAGTCGACCTCGCCGATGCCGGAGATGATGGTCATGGTCAGCTCCGGCCGGCCGACGGCGTTTGCCACCGCAGTGATGATGCCGACGGGGAGTGTGGCGAGGAACGTCGTGAAGATGTGCTCGGCGAACAGCGGCCGCTGCATCACCACGAGCTCGTCGAAGCGGTTCCACAGCGCACGCTCGTCCAGCGATTCGAGGTCGGGCCGCTCGTCGCGGAACCGCTTCGTGAGCAGGCGGTGCTCGGTGAGCCCGGTGAGGTCGCTGAGGCAGGTCTGCGACAGCACCCACCCGAAGGTCGCGCCGACCTTCTCGCTGAGGTCGGAGCGGACGTCGCCGGGCATCTCCACATAGTCCGGGATGCCGGGCGACACGCCGAAGAACGCGGCGTCCATGTCCCGCCAGCTGAGGCCGGGCGAACGCTCGCCGAAGAGGCGGATGAGCGACGCGTTCAGATAGCAGTAACCGCCGACGACGCCGAGCTGGCAGAACTCCGTGGCCGGGAACTCAGCCAGCTCCATCGCCCCCATCCGCGCCCACGCGTCGCGCCATCCCTCTTCGGACAGGAACAGCATCCGGCTACTGGTGAGCGGCGTGACCGGGTCGGGGAACACCTCGCCGACGTTGGCCCGGGTGTAGAGCGGAAAGCGCTCCGAAAGATCGGTATCCGTCACGTAGAACTTCTGGGCCACTGCGTCCCCCCGGACTTCTGCTGTCGGGCACCCACGCACCCGACGGTGGGGGCACTGTAGCGAGGAGGCGGGTGGGCCGCCGAGAACTCAGGCCTCGAAGAACCGTTTGGGGTCGATCTTCAAAAGTCCGGCGTCGATGACCGCCATGCTGAGCGGGCGGCCCAGCTCGCGGAGTCGCGCGGACGCCTCGGATCCGACCGCTTCGTAGGGTGCGAGCGCGCACCGGTCCGTTGTGTCCTCGATGCGCTGACGCTGCGCCTTTCCGGCCTCGGTGAACACGACGTCGGCACTGCCGTCCCCCGCTTCAACCAGACCCTTCGCGCGCATACCTTCGACTCCCGAAGCCCACGCCTCGTCGCTCCATGCCCTGCTCGATTGGAGAACAGCCGCCGGTACGTCGCCGGATCCGGCATGTGAGATGAGCGCCTCCACACCCGACAGCCCTTCACCGACGAGGGCGGCAATGTGTGCGTCGCCGCGGTACTCGCGCAGCAGCGTCTGCGCATGCCACAGCACGAGGTGCGGCTCATCAGGCCAAGGCAGCGACGCATGGCCTGCGAACAGTGGCCGTCCCTCGGGTCGCTCACACGCGACCATCGCCGCACGCCGCGCGATCGACACGGCCTCCGCGAGCTCCATCGAGTCGAGCACCTCGTCGGAGAACGCCTTGCGCAACGAGGCATCGACGGCCTCCATCCGCGCATCGAGGACGGCCGAGGGGGAAGCGATGCTCCAAGCCTCGGGGATCACACGTCGGACGAGCGACGGGTCGAAGTTGAAGAACGTCGCGATCACAACCTCGGCCGGGACTGCGCCCATGGCCGCGCTCCGTGAGGCGAAGTAGCCCATCCGACCGGACTTCAGGCCGATCTTCGCGTACGCCGGCACCGCGGCCTCGGTGAAGTAGATCATGCCGTGGATCGGTTCGAGTGTGCGGAAGGTCTTACGGGCTTCGATGGGCTCCATGGGCGGCACGGTACCCGGACGATGCCCGCCGGCCCCAGTTCACCGATCGTCGGAGGCGACTGCAATCGCCTCTCTGCGCTGGTGGACACTTGCCGGCTCCACTCGCTCGCCACCGGAGGACAGTCGCATGAAGGACAACTTGCCAACCGTCGCCTCCATGGCCAACGGCACGATCGAGCTTGTGCGGGACGGACCCGTTCTGCACGTGTGGCTGAACCGCCCGCTGAAGCACAACGCGTTGAACACCGAGGTGCTGGAAGGCATCGCCCGCGTGTTCGTCGACGTGCAGACTGACTTCGCTGTGAGGGCCGTGGTGCTCGGTGGGCGCGGTCCATCGTTCAGCTCGGGTGCCGATCGGCGAGCGGCGCCGGGACAATCAGCTTCTGTCACGGCGGCTGCCACAATAGACCCGCCCTCCGATCGCGAACTCCGTTACGCCGGTCAGATCGGCCTTCGGGCGTGTGGTGCAATCGCGGACTGCGAAGTGCCGACGATCGCCCGCGTGCAGGGCTGGTGCATCGGCGGCGGCTTTGCTCTCGCACTCGCCTGCGACTTCCGCATTGCGTCGCACGATGCCCACTTCTCCATCCCCGAGGTCGACCTCGGGGTGCCGCTCACGTGGGGCGCAACACCTCGGCTCATCGCCGAGATCGGTGCCGCTCGCGCACGCGAGCTGATCCTGATGGGCGACCAGATCGATGCCGAGCAGGCGCATCGACTCGGTGTGGCGCATCGCCATGTGCCGCTCCCCGAACTCGACGCAGCTGTCGCAGCCTGGGCGCAGCGGTTAGCTACCAAGCCCGAGCTGGCCGTCAACGAGGCGAAGTCGCAATTCCGTGCCTACGCCCGCAGCTCCGTGCTCGGCGACTTCACGGAGGCGGACGGAGACTTGCTGGCTCGGGCATCGGCGACCGACGCGGCGAGTACCGCCTTCGGCTCGCCGACCGGCGATTGATCAGCGCGCTGATAATCAGCGCGCTGATAGTCAGCGCACATTGTTTGTTGTGGACCTACGGCTGGCACTCCCAGGGCCGCCAGGACCCCGCAAAGGCGTAGTAGCGGTATGCCGCAGCCGCGTTGTCCGTGGGATTGTAGGGATTTCCGCTCCCGAATCGCTTCCACTCACTTCGGCCGATCTGGAAATGGCCGCGATGCTGGCCGTTACGGGCATCGGCGGACCCCTTCGACTCGCACCAGGCAACATTCAGCGCCTGACGCTCGAGGTTGTCGGGCCAAGTGGTGGCGATCGCCGTCTCCATTGCGGGGGCTGTGCCGAGCCCGGGATAGGGGGCGCGGGTGTAGCGCATGCCGTTCGAGCGACGCCGGAACGCATGGGCCGGCTCGGCAGTGACCGCGACCACGGCGTAGCTCAGCGTGGCCGCGAGCAACACGGCGACAGCCACTCGCGGTCGGCGGGCGCCGGACCCACTGCGGGTCCGACGGAATCGGGGTTGACGCATGACGGTGCTGCTCCTTTTGGTGTGCGAACACCGCCGAAGGGGCGAATGACGGCGTTCGTTCTCCTGGTCGGCGTCGCCTCGGGGAAGGACCGCACCGGCGCGTCGAGTACCCGGGCGGCGTGGCGCATCAAATGCGTCGAGTCAGGAGCCAAGGAGCACGAAGCGCGTCGGGAGATCAACCCTGGGCCGCACTCCTTCGGGAAGGAAGTGGCCGCGCGGGGAGACGCATGTGATGGAAGCAACGAAGCTTACGGGATGAACGTGCTGGTGGGAGGCCGTTTGGGCGTGACATGTTTCACGTGTGTAGCGGGGCTCACTCTCCCGTGAAGCGCGGCGCCCGGCGTTCGAGGAACGCCGTGCGACCTTCCTGCAGATCGGCGCTCCCCCATGCCTGTTCGAACGCCGCTCGCACGCGAGAGTCGGCCGGCGCGTTCGTATGTGCGCGTATGGCTGAAAGGGCCTGCTTGTGCGCGGCGATCGTGAGTGGCGCCAGGGCCGCGATCTCCGACGCCCAGGCCAGCGCGACGTCGAGGTTGCCGAGCTTCGAGACGAACCCGAGCTGATGTGCTGTGGTGCCATCAAAGGTGGCAGCAGCGAGCAACATCGCCCGGGCCGCGCCGCCGCCGCAGAGCTCGACCACGCGCGCCACCGTCGCCTGATCCACAGCGATGCCGAGCTTCGCGGCCGGGACGCCGAAGGTGGACGTCGGCGTCGCGACACGCAGATCGGCGAACCCGCAGAGCTGCACGCCGGCGCCGA
>JAYUDQ010000376.1:0-12441 GCA_043739745.1 Acidimicrobiia bacterium
CGACCCCGTCACCGATGCCGCCGCGTCGTTCTCCATCTGCGCCCGCGGTGCGACGTCCAGCTCGATCTTCGCGTCGAGGACCGACCCGCCGTTGGCCAGCGTGGCGTAGGCCCGTGCCAGCTGCAGCGGCGTGACGAGGATGTCGCCCTGGCCGATGGCGACGTTGATGGTGTCACCCAGCGTCCAGGCCTTGTTCGGGCACAGCTTCGGGTACAGGTCGTGGCAGCGGGCCCGGTACTCGCGGTCCGGCAGTGCCCCTTTGCGCTCGCCCGGGAGCTGCACGTTCGTCGACGTACCGAGCCCCATCGACTTGGCCGCATTCTGGATGCCGTTGTCGAGCTTTGTACCCAGCTGCACGAACTCGTTGCCGAGGCGGTAGAAGTACGTGTCGCTCGACACCCGCAGCGCGCTCTGCAGCGTGATCGGCCCGAAGGCCGTCGGCGGACGTCCCGGGTTCTTCCAGACGCACTGCACCAGCTTCTGGCAGGTGTCGATCTTGAACGTGCCGGTGTCGTCATAGACCGAGTCGGGCGTGATGAGCCCGGCCTTCAGCGCTGCCAGCGCAGTGAACAGCTTGAACGTCGAGCCCGGCGGGTACTGACCCTCGATGGCCCGGTTGATGAACGGCGAGGGCTTCGAGTTGCTCAGCTCGGCGAATCGCTCGCTCGAGATGCTCGGGATGAACTCCCGCGGGTCATACGTCGGATAGCTGGCCATCGCCAGGATCTCACCGTTGGTCACGTCCGTCACGACGATGGCCCCGCTGGTCGCCTTGATGTACTCGTTCGGGCGATCGGCGAAGACGTTCTGACGAGCGGCCACGAGACCCTGCGCGAACGACTCCTCCGCCAGTCGCTGCACATCGACATCGATCGTGAGCCGCACGTCTTTGCCCTGCGCGGGTTTACGGATCACGGTGCGCTGGATGACCCGGTCAAGGCGGTCCTTGATGATCAGCTCCTCACCGGGGAGGCCGCGCAGCTCGCGTTCGAAGGACTTCTCGATTCCGGTCTTGCCGATGACGTCGCTGCCCTGGTTGTAGAAGAGGTCGTCGGGCTGGCGGTCGAGCTCGCTCTGGTTGATCTTGCCGATATAGCCGAGCACATGCGCGGCCAGCATCGCGTTCGGGTACACCCGCTGCCAGGTCTGGGCGGTGCTGACGCCCGGGAAGCGGTCACTGTGCTCTTCGATGTAGAGGATCTGCGATTCCTTCACGTGCCGGGCGATCTCGGCCGGTTCGAAGGCATTGTTGGTCGGCGCGACGAGTCGGCGCTCGATCGTCGAGAAGGGCACGCCGAGCACCGCGGACAGCCGGGTGATGGTCGGGATCCGTTGCGCCGCCTTCAACTTGCTGGTGTCCATACGCACGATGTTGATGGCGAGGTTGTCGATCAGCACGCGGCCGTTGCGGTCGAGCACGCGGCCGCGGATCGACGGTATCGAGACGTGCGCCTCGGGGATGCGATCGGCCCGGGTCTTGAGGCTTGCCGCCTCGACCGTCTGCAGGTAGCCGAGCCGCAGGACCAGCGCCGCGAACAGCGAGGCAACAATGATCGCGATCACCGTCAATCGGTGCTGGACGTCGATCACGATGCGGTCAATCCGTCGAACCGCCCGCTCATGACTCGGACGGCCTTCCCGCGATGGCCCTGGCGACCAACCCGCGCAGAGGAATCGTCAGTACGACGTTCCACAGCGACGCGACGACGAGAACGGCGAGAAGGCGGCGGGCCTGCGGGAGCGGCTGTTCAGCGACGATGAACGCAAGTGCACAGTAGGCCAGCAGCGCCGTGGTCGTGGTGGCCAGAACAAGCGTGACCGGCAGTCGGCTGCGCACCGTCGAGAACGCCTTGTCGCGGACGTAGCCCACGACGACGGCCAACACCGTGCAGATCAGCGCCCAGAGGCCGATCGGCGTGCTCGCAAGCAGGTCGGCGGCCCCACCGGCAGCGAACCCGAGCAGCGCGCCGGCCTCGGTCCCCAGCTCGAGACCGCCGAGCACGGCGAGCAGAACGAACGGTTCGGGGCGGACGTCCAACACGGTGAGCTGCGACAGCAGTGCCGTATGCGCGATGAGCACGGTGGCCGTCACCAGCGCGATGCGTACGAACGGTAGATCACCCCGACTGAAGACGGCCTGCGTCATGCCGCTTTCGCCGGGACGAGGACCTTCACGAACGACACATGACCGAGGTCGACGACGGGCACAGCGGTGACCTCCTGCTCGATCGTCCCCGACCGCACACTGCGCACAAGGGCGACGGGGATGCCGGCCGGGAATCGACTCCGGTCGAGGCCACTGGTCACGAGTACTTCCTTCGGGCCGACCTTGGTGTCGAGATCGATGAGGCCGATCTCGAGCGGCTCACCGCGATGCTGCCCGCGGGCGACGCCGACGTCGCCCGATTTCGAGAGCCTCACGCCAACGCTCGACGACGGATCGGTGACGAGCTGCACGGTGGATGAGCCGGAAGTGACGGATGCAACCCGGCCGACGAGCCCGGCACCCGTCACCACCGGCGCGTCGACGGTGACACCGCTCGACGAGCCACGGTTGATCTCGATCGTCTCGTCGAAGTTGTTGAGCGCTCCGCCGTTGACCCTGGCCTCGACCGAGGTAAGACCGTCAGGGTCGCTGAAGCGGCTCAGCGCGAGGAGCTCGCGCCGTTCGCGGACGGCGTCCTGGTAGCGCAGGGATGCGGCGCGGGCGTCGTCGAGCTGCTTGCGGAGGAGGTCGTTCTCCTTCTGCAGATCGGCCGCCCTGCGCGTGACGATTGCCGCAGCGCTTCCGATCGGCGCCAACGCACTCTTCCCGAGCCGGCGGACCGGGGCCAGCACATCACGGACCTCATTGCGCACCGGGTCGAGCCGGCCTCCGAGCGCGAGCAGCGTGCACGAGCCGAGGATGGCAAGGACGAGCACGTTCCGAGACCGCGATGCTCGGGTTGCAACCACGGCGAAAGCCTAGGCGTGCGGCAGCCGGCGCGGTTCCCCGCCCGACGGAACTACCGCCGCTGGTCGGGGGTGAGGAGGAAGTTGAGGGCGTCGAATTCCTCAAGCACCTGCCCCGATCCGATGGCCACGGCGAACAGCGGGTTCTTTGCCACCCACACCGGCATGCCGGTCTCACGGGAGACCCGTTCTTCGAGGCCGCGCAACAGCGCACCCCCGCCGGTCAGGTAGATGCCCTTCTCCATGATGTCCGCGGCCAGCTCGGGCGGGGTCTTGTCGAGGGTGACCTTCACCGCGTCGCAGATGGAAGCGACGTTCTCCTCGATGGCTTCACGGATCTCCTGTGTCGTCGTGATGACGGTCTTCGGCAGCCCGGTACGGAGGTCGCGTCCTCGCACCTCGGCGCGGAGCTCCTCGTCGAGCGCGCACGCCGAACCAAGCGCGATCTTGACCTCTTCGGCCGTCCGCTCGCCGAGCGCCAGGTCGTATTCCTTGCGGGCGTAGTTGATGATCGACTCGTCCATCTCGTCGCCGCCGATGCGGATCGACTGGCTGGTGACGATGCCGCCGAGCGAGATGACCGCCACCTCGGTGGTGCCACCGCCGATGTCGACGACCATGTTCCCCGTCGGCTCATGGACCGGGAGGCCCGCCCCGATGGCCGCAGCCATCGGCTCTTCGATGATGCGCACGACGCCGGCACCGGCGTAGACGGCCGCGTCCTGGACGGCGCGCATCTCGACTCCGGTGATACCCGACGGGATGCAGATCACCATGCGGGGCTTGGCGAAGCGCCGCTGGTGCACCCGGTGGATGAAATAGCGGAGCATCTTCTCGCACACGTCGAAATCGGCGATGACGCCGTCTTTCAGCGGCCGGATGGCCTTGATATGACCGGGCGTACGGCCGAGCATGCGCTTCGCCTCGAGGCCTACGGCGACGGGCCGCCCGTCACGGATATCGACGGCGACGACCGACGGTTCGTTGAGGACGATGCCGCGGCCACGCTCGTAGACGAGGGTGTTCGCAGTGCCGAGATCGACGGCGAGATCTCGTCCTATGAAGGAGTTCATGCGAAGCTCCGATGGATTCGTGGTGGGGAAGTAGACGCGGAGAAGAAGCGAAGGCTACGGCTTTTCTCGACCATCCTCAAACGCGACTTGACCAAGTGGTAGAGGAAACTCGGAGCGGCCTCATCGGCGAACGGGCCGACGTCACCCCTCGCGGGGTTCGCTCACGCAGGAAAGAAGAGCGCGATCTCGCGTGCGGCCGAATCGACCGAGTCCGACCCGTGGATCAGGTTCTCCGTGAATTCGATGCCGAGGTCCCCACGAATGGTGCCCGGGGCGGCATTGCGGGGGTTGGTTGCGCCCATCATCGTGCGCACGACCTGCCACGTGTCCTCCGGCCCTTCGATGACGGCCAGGACAGCCGGACCGCGGGTAATGAACTCGACGAGCGAGGGGAAGAACGCCTTGCCCTCGTGTTCCGCGTAGTGGGTGCGGGCGGTGGCCCCGTCGATGGTGCGCAGCTCAACACGTACGAGGCGCAGGTTGCGACGCTCGAAGCGGGCGAGGATCTCGCCGACGAGACCCCGTTCGACGGCATCGGGTTTGCAGATGATGAAGGTCTGGTCCATAGGAGCCGACGATGCTACCGGGCGAAGCGCAGCAGTCGTTCCGAACCGGCAGAGCGACGCTCAGACGGCTTTGCACGCCCCGAAGCCGCCGAGGAAGCCGGTGCGGACGGACTTCACCCGTTCGAACGCGCCGCCCTGGCCGGGGAGGCGGATCAGCGTCGTCAGCGCCTCATCGAGATCGCCGGGAGACAGCGACGTCTCGCCGGTCGTACGGCCGTTGAGGACGCCGGCCCAACTGCCGGCGAAGCACTCCGCCTGCAGCTCGGCGGCCTTGGAGGTGCTACTGACCGGCAGGCCGAGCTTCTGCTGGGCCAGTGCGGCCCATCCGAGGACGAGCCCGAAGGAAACGCCGAAGTCGCCGGTCGCGTTGTAAAGACGCTCGATGCGGGTCGTGTCGAAGGCCACCAACGGCTGGCCGTCGGTATCCGCGGGGCACACCACCACGAGGTCTTCGGCCACGGAGACCGCCGACGGACAAGCCTTGACGAGCGCCAGTTGGCTCGCCTCGACACCCTGCACGCGCGTCAGTGCCGGGAAGCCCGGGATGTTCGCGGCGAACTGCGCATTGGCGGTCTGCACGGTGATGTCGATCGCCGCGTTGATTGCGACGTTGCCTCCGGAATCGGCCTCGCCGACGGTGAAGTCGCGAGCGGTGACGATCGGCGGCTTCGTCGTGAAGGCCGCACAGCGCGTTGTGCCTTCCTCGAAGCCGCTCTGGAAGGCGTTCACGCGATCGAACCCGTTGCCGTGCGCGCCGGGGGTTCCGGCTCCGATGCCGGGCTGGTCACGGAAGGCGAGGATGGCCTGGACGGCGTCGTCGAGCGATCCGGCTTCGAGCTTCACCAGCGGTGACCTGCCCGCGGTGACCCGGGCCAGCCATGCACCGGAGAAGCAGTCCGCCTGCAGCTCGGCATAGACCGACGCAAGGCGGGTAGAGGTACGGGCCTGGATGGCATGACCCATCTCGTGGGCGAGCACGGTGGCAAGGCCGACCTCGCCGAAGTCGGCGTAGATCTCGGGGAAGAGGCTCTGATCGTCGAAGGCGATGTAGTCGCCGCCACGGCAGTAGAACGCGTTGTCGGCGATGTCGGTGTATCGAGTGGGGCGGCGGCCACCACAACTCGGCGGAAGCGACGATTCTGTGTACGCGTAGTAACTGCTCAGCGGTGCGAAGGCCTTCCTGTACACACGGGGCATCTCCGCGGACCAGAACGCGTCGAGGTCGGACGCGACGCTCTTCAGGGTGGTCGCGTACGGGCCGTCGATCGTCGGGAACGGGCTGTGCGCCGCCTGCCTGACCTTCTTCGTGGCCGCATCGCTGCGGGTCAGGCCGACGGTCGAGGCCACCGTCAGAGCGAGGAGCGCGAGCGCACCCGCACGGCGGACCCTGCTGCCGAGACTGCGACGCTCCGTCATGGGTCGACCCTACCCACCGGCGAAGGAGAGAAACATGAGAACGGTGTGTACGGCGTTCAGCTGGTGCGGCCGCTCAGCGACCGCGCCGCGGCTTGAGGATGGCTCGGGCGGCACCGACGAGGTAGAGCGAACCCGTGATGAGCACGACATCGTCGTTCTCGGCTTCCTCGAGGGCATGGTCGATGGCGTTGGCGATGGTACGGGCGATGATCGCCGGGATGCCACGCTGCATGGCCGCCGCCACGACGTCTTCGGGATCCATGGCCCGCGGCGACGGTGGGGTGACGACGACGACGAGCTTGGCCCGCTCCGCTTCGAGCGCGTCGAGCATGGCCCCCGGATCACGCCCCTTGAGCAGTCCGATCACGATGATGCGGCCGGGGTTGGCGGCGAACTCCTCCGACAACGTGACCGCCGCGGTGCGGGCGCCTGCCGGGTTATGGGCGCCATCGAGCAGCACGAGCGGGCCGCGGCTCACGACCTCCATACGGCCGGGGTTCTCGACCGCCGCGAATCCTGCGAGGACGACGTCGGGTTCGAGCGGCGCGCCGAGGAACGTCTCGACTGCGACCAGCGCCGTGGCTGCGTTCTCGCCCTGATGGCTGCCGTGGAGCGGGACGAACACACTGCTGTAGCTGGTCGTAGGTGTACGTAGGGTCAGCACTCGACCCGCGAGAGCGAGACGATTCGAGTCGCAGGCGAAGTCGAAACCTTTCGTCAGCACGCGCTCGGCACCGAGGCGGCCGGACTCCCGTTCGAGGAGGGACACGATGTCCGGATCGGTGTCGCCGATGATTGCCGTGGCCCCGGGCTTGACGATGCCGACCTTCTCGCGGGCGATCTCGGCCTTCGTGTTGCCGAACCACTCCATGTGGTCCAGCTCGACGTTCGTAATCACACTTACGATTCCGTCGGCGGTGTTGGTGGCGTCCCAGCGGCCACCTGCACCTACTTCGATGACCCCCGCTTCAACGGCTTCGTCGCCGAAGTACCGATACGCCGCTGCGGTGATCAGCTCGAAGAACGAGCACCGCTCGCCGGCCGCGGTCTCGGCCAATTCGAGCGCCGTGAGCACCACGGCCAGGTCGGTGTCGTCGATGGCCTTGCCGTTCATGGCGATGCGCTCGTTCAGCAACTGGAGGTGCGGGCTCGTGTACGTGCCCACCCGGTGCCCGCTGGCATGCAGCAGCGATGCCGCCATCCGGGCCGTGGAGCCCTTGCCGTTCGTGCCCGTGATGTGCAGGATCGGGAAGTCGAGCTGCGGGTCGCCTAGGAAGGCAAGCAGTCGGCGCATGCGCTCGAGCGAGGGCGGGTCGAGCCGGCGTGGCGCCTGGGCCTGATCCGGCACCGGTGCGACCCAGGGGGCCACGCCGGCGACGTCGTTGGTGACGCCGCTCTCGAAGTTGTAGTGGGCGTCGAGGAACGCGAGCGCTTCGGTGATGTCCATATCGGTCTCGACGGGCCGCACGCTGGCGGGCTCGTCGGTGCGCTCAGGTCAGCTGGCGGCCCGGCGGGGCCGCTCGGCCTTCTCGACCGGGATGTCGGCCCGCGGCACGAGCGTGGGGTTGACCCGCTCGAGCACGACGCTGCGATCGATCACGCAGCGGCCGATGTCGCTACGGCTCGGCAGGTCGTACATCACGTTCAGCAGGACCTCTTCGAGGATCGCTCGCAACCCACGTGCACCCGTGCCGCGCAGCAAGGCCTGGTCGGCAATGGCTTCGAGGGCATCATCGGTGAACTGCAGGTCGACGCCGTCGTATTCGAAGAACTTCTTGTACTGCTTGACGAGCGCGTTCTTCGGCTCCGACAGGATCTGCACGAGCGAGCGCTGATCGAGGTTCGAGACCGCACCGATAACCGGGAGACGGCCCACGAACTCCGGGATGAGCCCGAACTTGAGGAGGTCTTCCGGGAGTACGCGTGTGAACAGCTCGCCGCTGTCGCGCTCGCTGCGGGAGCGGATCGAGGCGGTGAAGCCCATCCCCTTCTGCGCGACCCGGTTCTCGATGATCTTCTCCAGCCCGGCGAACGCGCCGCCGCAGATGAAGAGGATGTTCGTGGTGTCGATCTGGATGAACTCCTGGTGCGGATGCTTGCGCCCGCCCTGCGGCGGCACGCTGGCAACCGTGCCTTCGAGGATCTTCAGCAGCGCCTGCTGCACGCCTTCGCCGGACACATCGCGGGTGATCGACGGGTTCTCACTCTTGCGGGCGATCTTGTCGATCTCGTCGATGTAGATGATCCCGGTCTCGGCCTTCTTGACGTCGTAGTCGGCCGCCTGGATGAGCTTCAGGAGGATGTTCTCGACGTCTTCGCCCACGTAGCCGGCCTCGGTGAGGGCGGTCGCGTCGGCGATGGCAAAGGGCACATTGAGCATGCGGGCGAGCGTCTGCGCAAGCAGCGTCTTGCCACAGCCGGTGGGGCCGAGCAGCATGATGTTCGACTTCTGCAGCTCGACCTCGGGGCCGTGATGGCCCGGAGCCGCCCCCGCCTGGACGCGCTTGTAGTGGTTGTAGACCGCCACCGCGAGCTGCTTCTTGGCGATGTCCTGCCCGATGACGTAGTCGTCGAGGAACGTGTGGATCTGCTTGGGCCGGGGCAACTCGTCGAAGCGGACCTCGCTATCGCCGGCCAGCTCCTCTTCGATGATCTCGTTGCAGAGATCGATGCACTCGTCACAGATGTAGACGCCGGGACCGGCGATCAGCTTCTTGACCTGCTTCTGGGACTTCCCGCAGAACGAACACTTCAGCAGGTCCCCCCCGTCACCGAACTTGGCCACTCAACCGTCTCCTGTACCTGTGCGCTGCTGCATGCGTTTGAATGGGTTCGGCCGTCGGTGCTGAGTCTGGTGCCCCAGCAACAGATTCAGCGGGCGATGGCCGTCAGGTCGGCGATCTCACGTGAGGAGATCACTTCATCGATGATGCCATACACCTGTGCTTCGTCGGCGCCCATGATGAAGTCGCGCTCAGTGTCCTTGCTGATCTTCTCGACCGGCTGACCGGTGTGCTCGGCGAGGATCTCGTCGAGCATCGAGCGCATGCGCATGATCTCGCGGGCCTGGATCTCGATGTCGGAAGCCTGTCCGCCGGCACCCGAGTAAGGCTGGTGGATGAGGATGCGGCTGTGCGGCAGGGCGAAGCGCTTGCCCTTGGTGCCGGCTGCGAGGATGACCGCAGCGGCCGAGGCGGCCTGTCCGTAACAGAACGTCGAGATGTCGTTCTTGATGAAGCGCAGCGTGTCGTAGATGGCCATGAGGCCGGTGATCTCGCCGCCGGGCGAGTTGATGTAGATGCTGATGTCCTTGTCGGGGTTCTCGGCCTCGAGGAACAACAGCTGTGCGCAGATCAGATTCGAGATCGTGTCGTCGATCGGTGTGCCCAGGAAGATGATGTGCTCACGCAGCATCCGGCTGAACAGGTCATAGGCCCGCTCGCCTCGGGTGGTCTGCTCGACCACCGTGGGAACGAGGTAGTTGAGGATCCTCGGCGCATCCGTGCGGGAGGAGATCCCGGCCAGCGCGTCGCGCATTCGGTTCGTGCTCATGCTGTTGGTTTCGTGTGCCATCGGCGTCAACCTTGCCATGCCCTCAGTCGTTAGTTTCGGCTTTTGCTACTTCGCCCGGCGCGGCTCGTGCCGCAAACGGGAGCGGATCTCAGTGGTGATGATGGCCGGCGTGATCGTGATCATGGCCGTCATGGTCATGGTCGTGATCATGACCGTCATCGTCCATATCCACGCCGGACTCAAGACCCAGCGTCTGGGCCTGTTCCCCGGCTTCTTCGAAGTCGGCCGGCTTCACCTCGAGGGAGGCACGGTCGATCGCCTTGCCCTCGGCATCAACGGCCGTCGCATGCTCGCTCAGCCAGGTGACGGCCTTGGCCTTCTTGATGTCGGCCTTCAGCATCGGCAGCTGGTAGCTGCGCTCGAGGTTCGTGCGGACCTGCTTCGGCTTCATCTTGAAGCGGGTGGCGAGCCGCTCGATCTCGATCGTGATGTCTTCGTCGCTGACCTGGACCTGTTCGGCCTCGGCGACGCTGCGCAATGCGAGGTCGGCCTTCACCGCTTCGAGCGCGCCCTCGCGTGACTCGGCGACGATCTGCTCCTCGGTCTGGCCGGTGGCCTCGAGGTACATCTCGATGGTGGCGCCCTGCTGCGAGAGCCGGTTCGCGAGGTCCTGGAGGCGGCGCTCGATCTCCTGGTTCACGAGCGTCTCCGGCGGCTCGAAGTCGACGAGTTCGACGAGGGCCTTGACCACCTCGTCACGCATGGCCATCGACGCCTGGACCCGCTTCACGAGGTTCATGCGCTTGGCGATGTCGCCACGCAGATCCGTCATCGTGGTGAACTCGCTCGCCGAGGCCGCCCACTCGTCGTTGGCCTCGGGAAGCACCTTCTCCTGTACGGCCTTCACGACGACCTTGAAGGCCAGTTCGGCCTCGTCCTCGGCGACGGCTCCAGCAGGGAGCGTGGCGGTGAACTCCAGCGTTTCGCCGGCGCTCGCACCCGACAGGGCGGCGTCGAGCTCCGGGACGACGCTGTTGGTGCCGACCTCGTAGACGTAGTCGTCCGCGGTCAGGCCGGGGACGGCCTCGCCGTTGTGGGTGCCGGCGATGTCGATGCGGACGTTGTCGCCCGGCTGGGCCTGACGATCCACCTCCTGGAGGCTGGCGAACGCGTTGCGCATGCGGTCGACCTGCCCGGTGAGCTCGTCCTCACTTGCCTCCGGGCTCGGGATGGTGACCTGCAGCCCGTCGTAGCCCGGCACCCGCACCGTCGGGCGAACCTCGACGACGGCCTCGAACGAGACCGGCCCGCTCTCCTCGCCGCCGGTGAGCTTGAGCTCGGGGCTGGAGATGGCGTCGACGTCACCCTCCATCAGGGCCTTGACGTAGTAGTCCGGCAGGCTGTCCTGAAGGGCCGTTTGGCGGGCGTACTCAGTTCCCACCCGGGCCTCGAGGATGCGGCGCGGCACCTTTCCGGGCCTGAAGCCGGGGATGCGAATCTCCTGGGCGATCTTCCTGAACGCGGCATCGAGCGACCGATTGAACTCGGCCTCCTCGATCTCCACCATCAGCTTGACGTTGTTGCCCTCTGCAGGCTCGACCGTGGTCTTCATACGAGGGAGAGATGCTACTTGCGTTCTTCCTGCTGCCTGAGCCAGCGCTCGCGCGAGAGATGCCAGCGGCCGTGCGGCGCCGCCGGGAACCACTTGTAGATGCGGGTCTCGGCCAGTTCGAAGCCCAGGCGGGCGGCCACGGCCTGGGAGCGGAGGTTGGTGGTGAGAATCATGGAGTGGAGCTCTTCGAGGTGTGGCTCCCGCTGGTCGAACGCCCACTCGATGCTCGCCCGCCCGGCCTCGGTGGCGTAGCCGTTGCCCCAGTGGTCGGGATGCAGCGTCCAGCCGACCTCGACGCCCGGCCAGTCGTCGCGGTGCGGCCAGTGCGTGCCGGCGCGGCCGACGAGGCGGCCGGTCACCTTCTCCTCGAGCGCCCACTGGCCGGTCCCGCGCACCACCCACTGCCCGGCGAAGGCGACCATCTGCTCCCATGCCTGGTACTCGCCGAACGTGTCGGAGAGCTTGAGGGAGGCGCGGACTTGGGGGTGGGTCATGATCGCCGTGTAGTCCGCAAGGTCGGCCTCGGCCAGCGGTCGCAGGATGAGGCGCTCGGTCTCGATCGTGGGGCAGGCGGTCATGGCGTTGAACGGTATGCGGCGCGGGTCGGTGGCTGTCGGTCCTTCGTTCGGTCTGGTTCTGGCGGTGCGCGCTTGGTTTCCGGGAGTTCGGCTTGGTTTCCGGGACGCCCAGCCAGTCAGCGCTCGTGGTGTCGGCCCGATATCCGGTTTCGCGCCGCTCGGCGCGAAACCGATTAACGGCTACGTATTCGCGCCGGGCGGCGCGAATACGCACCGCCAAAGGCTTTCTCGAAATCGACCGTCTGAGTGCATGCCGAGCGGACACTTCGTGGTCGGGACGGCCGGATTCGAACCGGCGACCCCCTCGTCCCAAACGAGGTGCGCTACCTAGCTGCGCTACGTCCCGAAGCCGACCTCGGTCGACCACCCGGCGAATAGTAGGCGCACGGGGTGTCTGCCGACGCTCTACAGTTATCGACGCCTTCGCGGGTGTAGCTCAATGGTAGAGCCCCTGCCTTCCAAGCAGGATATGCCGGTTCGATCCCGGTCACCCGCTCCAAGTATTCCCCCAGGTCAGAGGCTTAAGCGGTGCCTCGACCTCCTCCCCGCAGAGCTGATTTTAGGGTTTCGCGCCCCAGTTGCGCCCCAGTGGAAAAGTCGTGGGGCGCGGCGAGGGGTCCCGAACGGTCCTCGACGGATCTTTCGCGTCATTGCGCGCCGACGTTCGAGGATCAGCGCCGTCGCCCTGACTCGGTGCGTCGCAAAGGGCCCCGATTCCCTGTCTAGCGATG
>JAYUDQ010000377.1:0-1860 GCA_043739745.1 Acidimicrobiia bacterium
GCGGCGCGCCGCGGCCATCAGGTGGCCGTCGGCCGCAGTACCTGCCCGACGCACAGCTACATCAGAGTATGCACCCAACCAGACGGGAACACCGCTGGCCCTGGCGACCCGCGGCGTGACTCGCACGTCATTGAGGGCGATGAATCGTCCGGTGTACGAAAATGGTTGACCGGTGCCGGCGAGACGCAGTATTTCGATGGCGTCGGCGAGCCGTCCGGCCCTCGACGACCGATCGACCCCGAACGCAGCAAACTCCTGGTCGATGTATCCAAGGCCGAGACCGAGAATCACTCGCCCGCCGGACAGCTGATCCACGACTGCCACATTCGACGCGAGCCGCATCGGGTGGTACAGGGGAGCGAGCGCGACGCCAGCGCCGAGTTCGATCCGGTTGGTGGCAGATGCCAGTGCGGCGAGCAGCACAAGCGGGCTGGGCAAGTACGCGTCGTCCCAGCCGTGGTGCTCGCTGACCCAGAACGAGTCGAAGCCGGCCTCCTCGGCGGCCTGCGCCAGTGCGATTGCATCGCGATACCCATGGCCGGCGGCGGTAGACCCCTGGCCGGTGTAGAGGCCGACACCGATGTCGAGCCGACGTCCGGCAGTCGAATCGCCGGTGGTACGAGGAATCGAGGTCACGGAAACGTCCAGACGGGTGGAAGATCAGGCGATGAAGAGTCGCCAGTATCATCACTACCGTTGTGTGACGCTGGCGTTCGAATCGAAGAGGTGGGGTATGCGACGAGTACTTGTCACAGGGGGAGCATCAGGAATAGGGGCGGCTGTTGCCGCCGCGCTCGATCAGGGAGGACATGAAGTCGTTCGCGCCGATCTCCGTGGATCCGACGATGTGCAGCAACTCGACGTCGGCGATCCCGTTCAGTGGGCATCGGTCCTTGCAGCAAACGAGCGTTTCGACGGCTTGGTCAACTGCGCCGGTATCCGCATCCGCACGGCGTTGGTCGACATCGATGTCGATGAGTGGGACAGCGTGTTGCGAGTCAACCTCACGGGCACATTCCTCGGCGTACAGGCACTCGCGAGGTCGTGGATTGCGTCGAGCTCACCCGGATCCGTCGTCAATATCGGCTCGACCACGTCCTTCTCGGCGGTGCCCGGCCAACCGCACTACTGCGCGTCCAAGGCAGCCGTCGCGATGTTCACCAAGGCGGCAGCGCTAGAGCTTGCGGGCCACAACATCCGCGTCAACGCCGTTGCTCCCGGACCAATCGTGACACCGATGCTGCAGACACGGCTCGACGAACCCGGCCAGGAAGACTGGCTGAAGGCCCAGGTGCCCCTCGGTCGACTCGGCCACACAAGCGACGTGGCCGCCGCCATCGTTTTCCTGTTGTCCGATGAGGCCTCCTTCATCACGGGTGTCACGTTGCCCGTCGATGGCGGCTGGCTGACCCGCTGAGCCACACCGCATCGCCAACCAGAGGCAAGGACATGACATACAAGATCGAGATCGACCAGGACCTGTGCATCAGTTCTGGGAAATGCGTCAGTGACGAGCCGAGGGTGTTCGCCTTCGACGACGACGAGCTCGCCACGGTCATCGACACCGGCCACTCGCTGGATGACGCCAGGCTGATTCGCTTGGCGCGCAACTGCCCTGGCCAAGCCATCAACCTGCGTGATGAAAGCGGCGAGTTGGTTGACCTCGACTGAGCGAGTACGGCCCATTCCGTCGTCAGTGCACGTCGAGGTCAACGCCCTGCGAGTGCGGCCACCACGGGGGCGAAGTCCTCGAACACGGTGTCGTACACCGAGAAGTAGCCGACGATGTGTAACTCGATCGTCTCGAACCGATCGCCGGCGGCCGAACGGATCACATCGATCTTGTGCGCGGTTTCGTCG
>JAYUDQ010000378.1:0-12412 GCA_043739745.1 Acidimicrobiia bacterium
CCACCGATGACCGGCACGGTGACCGCCTCGCACACGGCCTTGATGAGGTCGAGCTGCTCGGCATCGGAAAGCGTCGGTGCCTCGCCTGTCGTGCCCGCGATGACGAGCCCGTCGTTGCCCTGCGCAACGAGCCACTTGGCCAGCGCCTGTGCTGCGTCGAGGTCGACGGCCCCGTTCGCGTCGAACGGCGTCACCATCGCTGTGAGCACTTCTCCGAATCGGGCCATCGTCATGTTCTCCTTGGGTGGCGGACCGCCGATTCTCGCACGCGTCTACGCCGGTGCCCGCAGGTGTTTCGCAATCGGTCAGTGCGCTGCCTCGCTGGCCCGGGCGATGGCAAGGGTGGCCAGCAGGTCCTCGTGCATCTCCATCCAGACCGTGTGGTAGCTGTCGATGATCGGTTTGGCGAACCACTCCTGTTGGCCCTTGCGCACTTTGCGAAGCGCGCCTACGAAGCGTCCGTGATAGGGCTGGTAGCGGACGAGCGCTCCGGCGAGCGAGTGGCAGATCGGTCCGACGCCGTCGTGGATGGTACCCAGCTGCTCGATGACGTCCTCGTCGTAGGCCTTGTCGGCGTGGTCATTCAATGTGTTCGTGGACAGGTCCTTCACCTGCCATGCCGTGCACACCGTGAGCAATCGGCCATTCAGGAGGAGGAACTCCTGGTAGCGCTCGGTCACCAACTCGCGATGCCCGACCGCTTCCATCTCGGCCTTGAGGCCGGCAGCGTGCTCGGCTCGGCCGACCGGGGTGAGCGCGAAACCGGATATGCGACCGTCACGGCGGATGACATGGCCGCCTTCGACGAGCGTCGTCAGCGTGCTCGCCACGACCGGCTGTTTCAGGCCGACTACGGCAGCAACCGCATCGGGCTCGGCGAAGCCCTTCAGCTTCAATCCATGCAGGACGAGGAGGCGAGGGTCGGTGGTGTGCGACATGGCCCGTCACGGTAGCAAGCAGACCTGGTCCGATACCGGTCGAGCGATGATTCGCGGGCGGCCGGCCACGGTACGGTCACGGCCTATGAACGGACGTATCCACGTGGGCACGGATGGCGTCGTTCGCTGCTGGTGGTGTGGCGACGATCCCCTCTATCAGCACTACCACGACACCGAGTGGGGCCGACGCGACCGCCCACTCCACGGCGAGGACGCCATCTTCGAGAAGATCGTGCTCGAAGGGATGCAAGCAGGGCTTTCGTGGATCACGATCCTGCGCAAGCGCGAGAACTTCAGGTCCGCGTTTGCCGGCTTCGCCATCGACCAGGTAGCCGAGTTCGGGGACGCCGACCGGGCCCGGCTGCTTGCTGATGCCGGGATCGTGCGGAACCGGGCCAAGGTCGATGCCGCCATCAGCAACGCGATCGTGGCCCGTTCGCTGATTGCCGACGGTGGCTCACTCGACGAGCTCTGCTGGTCGTTCGCACCCGATCAGCCGTCGACGCCAAAGGCCGCCGATGCGGAGATCGCGGCCACTACCCCCGAGTCGAAAGCGATGTCGAAGGAGCTGCTGCGCCGAGGGTTTCGCTTCGTCGGGCCGACGACGATGTACGCGTTCATGCAGTCTTCCGGCATGGTGAACGACCACATCGAAGGGTGCGCGTTCGGCTGACCCTGCCCCGACGTTGCCCTGACTCTGCCCGGCCCCGTCAACTCATAGCTGACCGGCAGGCGGGTTGTCGTCGCGGGCACTGTCGACGGTCCAGCGGCCGTTCGTGCGTGTGTAGGTCCAATGGTCGAACGACGTCGGTCGAGCGGGATTGTCACTCGGCTGGGGCACACCGTTCCAGGCGTCGACCTGTCCGTCACCGACAGAGATCCGCCCGTCCACAAGCGAAAGGTGCAGGCTCACACCTGGGCTGCCATCGCGCACTTCGACGATGTCGACGGCGAGCGTATTGCTCGCATCCCGCCAGCCGACGACCAACTCGGGCTGGCCGTCGCCGGTGACATCGGCGAGCCTCGGGGCCCTGGTCGGCACCGAGTCGGCACCAAGGGCGACGTTCCAGACGTCGGGGCCGTCAACGGCGGGGTCACGCTCGAGGATGTCGATGTACGTCGACCCGATGACCCAGGCGATCTCGACTCCGCCGACGGTCTGACGATCGCACGAGTCCGCGATTCCGTCCCGGGCCAGGCTCTTGCAACCGTCGGCTTCGGAGAAGAGGCGGCGGTCGGTGCGCGGCCGCAGGAGCGCCCCAGTGTTCGAAAGCTGCGGTGTCGTCCTCGTCGGTGGCTTCGTCGATGTCGTCGTGGTCGGCGCAGCGGTCTCCGGCGGCGAGGTGGTGTCCGGACCGGCCGTTGTGTCGGCCACCGACGTATCGACGCTCAGAAGGGTGGAATCGGCCACCGCCGTCGTCTCGGGGATCACTACCGAGTTCTGGACGAGGCTCGACTCGGCTCGCAACTGGTCCTTCCGGACGACGTACGCGCCAGCACCGGCCGCGCCGAAGGCGACGACGAAGGCAAGGGTGAGGGCGGGGAGTCGGGAGCGGGCCATGTGTCGACGGCCAACGGTGTCTCTGACACTGCTCAGCCAGCGGCGAGCGTAACCGGACCCGCCGACCGGACCCGCCGACCCCGGGCAGTAGCGTCGTCGCATCTCGTCGCTCGCCGCCCCTCCTTCGCGCCCCGCTCCACGATGGCTCCCCTACGTCCTCGTCGGTGCCGTGGTCGCACTGAACATCCTCGGCTTCGTCACCAACGCATCGGCACCGAAGCTGCTCAGGGACCACCCGCTCACGCTGATGATCCTGAACCCCCGCTACCGGTACATGGTGGTAGCGGCGCCACGGGTCGATGCCCTCCCCTTCTATCTGATCGGTGTTGCCCGGCTCCTGTTCTCGGACCCGATCTACTTCCTTCTCGGATGGTTCTACGGCGACCGTGCCATCAAGTACTTCAACGATGTGGCCGGCGAGCAGACCGTCGAGTCGACCCGTCGGTTCTTCCTCAAGGCCTCTGCGGTCATGGCGCTGTTCTTCGCCGGACCGATCATCTGCGTCCTGGCCGGCGCCGCGAAGATGAAGCCGCGGCTGTTCTTCACGCTTGACGTCATCGGCACCATCGTCGTCGTCGCCCTACTTCGGCTCTTCAGCGATGCGATGGGCGGATTCATCAAGTCGTTCCTGCGCTTCAACGATCGCAACTACAAGTGGCTGATGGTGCTGACAGTCGCGTCCACCCTGATCGTCGTGGCCAGGGTCGGCGGGCGCAGGATGAAGGCAGCCCGCTCGCTCGCCGACGACGCTGCGGACGGCTCGGACACGCACGACTGACGACTTGGTCGACGGGTCGCCCTGGGGCTACATGCCTGGTGCCACATGCCTGGCGCTAGAGGTCGAGAATGGCGTCGAGCCCGACCGTCAGCCCCGGATGGTCGGCGATCTTCTTCACCGCCAGCATCACGCCGGGCATGAAGCTCGTGCGATCGGTCGTGTCGTGGCGGATCACGAGCGTCTGACCGGTCGTGCCCAGGATGACCTCCTGATGGGCGACCATGCCCCGCATCCGCACCGAGTGGACACGGATGTCGGCGCTCCCCCTGCCGCCCCGGGCGCCCTCGAGGAGGACCTTCTCCGTCGGATCGGGCGCCCACCCGGCCTTCGCCCGAGCCATGCGCTCGACCGTGGCCATCGCCGTGCCCGACGGTGCATCGATCTTCCCGTCGTGGTGGAACTCGATGATCTCGGCCGTCTCGAAGTAGGGCGCGGCCATCTCGGCGAAGCGCATCATCAGCACGGCGCCGATGGCGAAGTTCGGGGCAATCAGGCAATTGCTCTTCACGAAGAGCTCGCGTAGCTCGGCGAGGTCGTCGGCGCTGAAGCCGGTGGTTCCGACGACGACATGGATCGCATTCTCGGCGCACCAGCGAAGGTTGGCGATCGACGCGTCGTGATGGGTGAAGTCGATGGCGACCTCGACCCCGGCGCGCGTCATCGCTTCGGGCACGCTCGAGAGCTGGATGCCTGGCACGTCGACACCAGTCGCCTGTCGGAGGTCGATCCCGGCATGGAACGGGTCGATCCCAGCGACCAATGTGAGCTCCGGATCATCGGCCACCGACCGGCACACCTCGGCACCCATCCGCCCGCCTGCACCGAAGACTCCGACTCGCATGTTGTGCTCACTTTCCGGACCCACGGTCCAATTTTCGTGTCGGCTCTCCGGGCCCGTTGGCGCGAGGCGCATCATGGCAGCCTGCGAAGCCGGAGCTCTGCGAAGTCTGGGTCAGCCGGCGAAACGATGCCCGGCGAACTCGTCGCCGGAGAACGGTCCAACGACCGCAAGCGCGGCGACACCCGACAAGATGCGCTCGGCAACGCGGCTGACATCGGACTGCGTCACCGAGTCCGTGCGGCGAAGCAGTTCCTCGACCGGCTGCACCTCCCCCATCAGCAACTGGCTGCGGCCGATACGGCTCATGCGTGAACCCGAGTCTTCGAGTCCGAGTGCAGTCGCGCCCCGAACAGAGCCCTTCGCCCGCGAGAGCTCGAGATCGGTCAGGCCGTCAGCGCGCATACGATCGAGTTCGGCCGCGATGAGGTCGAGCACTTCGGTCGCGCGCTGGGGAGCCGTGCCGGCATAGATGCCGAAGAAGCCGGTGTCCTCATAGGCGGCCCGGTACGAATACACGGAGTAGGCAAGGCCACGCTGCTCGCGGATCTCGTGGAACAGCCGGCTCGACATTCCGCCGCCGAGCACATGGTCGAGCACGGACAGGGCAAAGCGGTCGGGGTCGTTGCGGGACAGGCCCGGCAGCGCCACGACGAGGTGCGCCTGCTCGGTGTCCTCCTCGACGACGGTGCAGCCAATGACCGGTGCCGACGGACCGCGACGGACGGGGATGCCCGCCCCGCTCGGGCGCCGGAGCGACTCGCGCACCGCGGCGACGGTCGCATCGTGGTCAACCGCGCCGGCCGCGGCCACGACGATCGTGCCCGGCACGTACGTCGCGTCCATGAACGCACGGATGTGATCGCCGCTCGTTGCCTCAACGGTCTCGACCGTTCCCGCCGTGTCGCGTCCGAGTCCGTGCAAGGGATACAGCGACTCGTGGATGACGTCATGCACGAGGTCGCCCGGCTCATCTGCGCGCATAGCAATCTCCTCGAGAATCACTTTGCGCTCGGAATCGACGTCCGACTCGGCCAACGTCGGACGGCTGAGGATGTCGCACAGGATGCCGAGGCTCAGCGCCGCGTCCTCCGCCACCGTGCGCGTGTAGAACGTCGTGTACTCCTTGGTCGTGTAGGCGTTCATCTCCCCGCCGACGGCGTCGATCGTCTGCGCGATCTCGAGTGCGCCGCGCTCGGCCGTGCCCTTGAACAGCAGATGCTCGAGAAAGTGCGAGCAGCCCGACTGCGCACCTTCCTCATCGCGGCTACCGACACCGACCCAGATGCCGGTCGTGACGGAGAGCGAACCCGGCATCTGCTCGGTGATGACGGTGAGACCGTCGTCGAGCCGGCTCATCCGCACAGACGGGTCGACAGCGGTCAAGGGAGCGGATCCGGACGGGGAGTTCGTGAAGGCAGACATGAAGCGTCCGAGGCTACCGGCAGCTTTCGCCTACGCAGGCGGAAACACGACGAGGGGCCTCCTGCGTCTCCGTACCATGGGCACGTGCGCAGATCGAGCCGCAGATCGAGCCGCAGGACGACGGCCGACTCCGCCGTTCGCGGGCCTGCGGCGGCCGACGTGCCCGAAGCGCATCGGCGGCGCGGCCCGCTCAGCGTGCTGCGTCACCGCGACTTCCGCCGGATGTGGGTGGCCAACGTCGTGTCGGACGTCGGCACGTGGATGCAGCTCGTGACCGTGGCTACCCTCGTCGCGGCGAAGACCGGAAGTGCACTGCAGACCGGTCTCGTCGCCGTCGCGACGTTCGCCCCGCAGGCCTTGACCTCCCCGGTCGCCGGCGTTCTCGCCGACCGCTACGAGCGACGCCGCCTCTACCTCATGATCCTCGCGGCACAGGCAGTCGGCGCGTCCGCGCTTGCGTTCGCCGTTGCTGCAGGCGCGAGCCCACGCACGCTCACACTCGTCGTGCTGTGCCAGGGGCTCATCGGATCGATGGCCAATCCCGTGGCCGCCGCGATCCTTCCCGAGCTGGTACCGAAGCGCGAGCTGCTGGCAGCCGCGTCACTGTCGAGCGTGTCGTGGAACTCAGGCCGCATCATCGGTCCGATGCTGGCCGCGCTGAGCGTTGCCGCCATCGGACCTACATGGTCGATCGTCGCCAATGCCGTCAGCTTCGTGTTCCTGTTCGTGTCGATCGCCTCAATTCGCCGCAAGCTCATCCCCTTGGGTGGCAACGATGCCGGATTCATCACCCGCCTTCGGGGCGGTGCGTCGGCCATCTACCGGTCGAAACCGTCGCTGTTCGCGTTTGCGATTGCCGTCGCGACCCAGTTCTTCATCGCACCGTTCATCGGGTTGGTGCCCTTCTATGCACGCCAGGTGCTCGATGGCGGGCAGAACGATGCCAGCATCCTCTACGTCGCAGTCGGTGTCGGCGCGCTGGTCGGATCGCTGTCGCTGCCATGGCTGGTCGGCCGAGTCGGGCGGCCGCGGACGGCGGTGGCGCTGCTGTCGCTCGCGATCATCGCCTTGGCCGTGGTCGCGAACGTGAAGGGTCGAGTCGGCGCCGTGGTCGGGCTCGGGCTGCTCGGCGGGCTCTACATCCCGGGCTTCGTGGGGCTCAGCAGTGTTCTTCCACGTGATGCACGGCCCGAAGAGCGCGGTCGCGTCGCCTCGCTGTTCGCGGCCTCGACCGGCGCGGCCTACAGCTGCGGCGTGGTGTGGATGGGTGCACTGGCTGACAGGACGTCGATCCGTACGTCCTTCACCGTCGGCGCGTCCGTCGCCGCGGTCCTGCTCGGCATCAGCGTGATCGCCGCGAACCGGCACTGGCGCTCGGTCGGACGCGGTGATCCAGCGTCGGTTCGGGCTGTTCAGCGGGGCCTGACCGCGGCGGTCCGCCCGCCCCTCGACGACTGAACCGCGCGCCGAGACGCGTACTGTCGGCGCATGATCCTTTCGACGATGAACGACCTCCCCGGCTACGTCGTGACGGAGTGAAGGGAGAGGTCTTCGGACTCACCGTCCGGTCTCGAAACGTCGGCAGGCAGATCGGCGCGGCGTTCAAGTCGCTGTTCGGGGGTTGAGCTGCGGGGCATGACGAAGAACCTCATCGTGGCAGGAGATCTGCGCCTACGGACCGCCGTCGTGGTGCGCTCGGCGACGTAGTCCGCGCACCTCGGCTCGGGCGCGAACGGGCCCGCCCCTCCGAAGAAGAGGCGGGCCTGTCGAACAACTCGTGCGAAGCGCTCAGCGACGACGACGGGGACGGCCGGGGGCGCCGCCGTTGCCACCCTCGCTGCGACGCGGGCCACGGTCGTCGCCGAGGGAGTCGCCCTCGGCCGGTGCCGGTCCGAGATCGCCGAACTCCTGGGCGACCTGCGCATCGAAGGCATCGTCGAAGCTGACGGTAGCGACGCCGCCGTCAGCGGACGAGGGCGACTCGGCACGCGGAGCCCGCTCAGGGCGGGGTCCGCGGTCACGATCGCCACGGCCACCATCACGACCACGGTCGTCACCGCGGCCACCTCGATCACCGCCGCGATCACGATCACGCGGACCGCGATCGCCGCCCTCCGAGCGAGGTCCACGAGCGTCCGAAGACCCCGGCTCGACCGGGGGCGCATCGGCGTAGCTGAGCGACACCTTGCCCTGGGCGTCGATGTCGTCCACCCGCACCTCGACCGAGTCGCCGAGGTTGATGACCTCTTCGACCGTGTTGATGCGCTTGCCACGCCCCAGCTTCGAGATGTGGATGAGGCCGTCACGGCCCGGGAGGATGTTGATGAAGGCGCCGAACTTGGTGGTCGAGACGACCTTGCCCATGTAGATGGCGCCGACCTCGGCCTTCGGCGGATCCAGGATCAGCTCGATGCGACGACGGGCCTCGGTGACCGCGGCGCCGTTGACGGAGCCGATCGAGACGATGCCGACCCGACCGTCGTCGTCGATCGTGATGTCCGCACCGGTCTCCTGCTGCATCGCGTTGATGACCTTGCCCTTCGGCCCGATCACCTCGCCGATCTTGTCCATCGGGATCTCGAAGCTGACGATCTTGGGCGCGGTCTCGTTGACCTCTGTGCGCGGCGTCGAGATGGCCGCGTTCATGACCTCGAGGATTGCTAAGCGCGCTTCCTTCGCTTGCTGGAGGGCCGCACCGAGCACGTCGGCGGGAATGCCGTCGATCTTGGTGTCGAGCTGCAGCGCGGTGACGAACTCGGACGTGCCGGCAACCTTGAAGTCCATGTCGCCGAAGGCATCCTCGGAGCCGAGGATGTCAGTCAGCGTGGTGTACTTGCCCTCAGCGAAGATGAGGCCCATGGCGATGCCGGCGACGGGCGCCTTGATCGGCACCCCGGCGTCCATCAGCGAAAGCGACGACGAGCAGACCGAGCCCATCGACGTGGAGCCGTTCGACGCGAGCACCTCGCTGACGAGACGCAGCGCGTACGAGAACTCCTCCTGGGAAGGGATCACCGGCAGCAGGGCGCGCTCGGCGAGCTTGCCGTGGCCGATCTCGCGACGCTTCGGCGAACCGACACGACCCGTCTCGCCGTTGGCCGAGGGCGGCATGTTGTAGTGATGCATGAAGTACTTCTTGTTGACCGGCTCGAGCGTGTCGAGCATCTGGTTCATCTTCGGCATGGCCAGCGTGCAGACGTTCAGCACCTGCGTGTCGCCCCGCTGGAACAGGCCCGTACCGTGCGCCGTGGGGATGATGCCGACTTCGGCGCTGATGGCGCGCAGGTCCTTCGGACCACGGCCGTCCATGCGCTCGCCGGTGTCGACGACGCGCTTGCGAACGAGCTTCTTGGTAAGCGAACGTACGGCTTCCTTGATCTCCTTCTCGCGCCCCGCGAACTTGTCCTTGAGGGCCGCGATGATGTCCGCAGTGGCCTTCTCGGTGGCCGCGTTGCGATCGGCTTTGATGGTGATCTTGGTGACGGGCTCGATGTGCTTCTTACCGAGCTTCTCGACCGCGGCCCACACGTCGTCGCCATAGTCGACGACGGGCGTGTAGCTCATGGGCGGGCGGGAGCCGGCCACCTTGACGAGCTCATGCTGCAGGGCGATGGACTCCTTGATCCACGTCTTGCAGGCCTCGAGGCCGTCGGCGATGACTTCTTCGGTGACCTTCGGGGCGCCGTCCTCATAGGAGGCCCATGCCGTCTCGGTGCCACCGGCCTCGACCATCATGATGGCGACGTCGCCGTCCTCCAACTGGCGACCTGCGACGACAAGCTCGAACGTGCTGTTCTTGCCTTCATCGAAGGTCGGGTGGGGTATCCACTCGCCCTCGGTCGAATAGGCGATACGCACGGCGCCGATCGGGCCGTCGAAGGGGATGCCGGAGATCATCAGCGCGGCGCTCGCCGAGTTGATCGAGAGGACGTCGTGCGGGTTGACCTGGTCGGCGCCGATGACGGTGATGACGACCTGGGTCTCGTTGCGGAAGTCCGACGGGAACGCGGGGCGCAGCGGTCGGTCGGTGAGGCGGCACGTGAGGATGGCGGCGTCCGTCGGACGGCCTTCACGGCGGAAGAACGAGCCGGGGATCTTGCCGGCCGCATAGGCCCGCTCCTCGACGTCGATCGTGAGGGGGAAGAAGTCCATCCCGTCGCGAACCGACTTCGCCGCGTTCGCGGTGGTGAGGACGGTGGTGCTGCTGTTGGAATCTTCGTTGTGGATGACGGCGACCACTGCACCCTGGCTCTGTTGCGCCAGCTTGCCGGTCTCGAACGAAATGGTCTTGGTGGTTCCCGCGACAGGCGCGGAAACCTTCTTGGCTTCTGCCATTGGGTATCTCCTTGTGCGCGACGCTTATTCGAGCGCCACGTGGTTTGTGGAGCCCACCGATGGCCAGTTCCCAGTTGTCGAGCACCCGCCGGGCACCGCCTCGGCAAACGCGAGACGGGAGGGCGGGGGGTCCACAACTGGCAGCTGACCTGCCGTGGTGAAGCTCCGGGAATGGGGTGCTGCGGGTAGATCTAGCGGCGAAGACCGTGCTTCGCCACGATGCCTCGGTACCGCTCGACGTCGTTCTTGCGGACGTAGTCGAGGAGCCTCCGCCGGCGTCCGACCATCTGGAGCAGGCCACGACGGGTGTGGTGGTCGCCCTTGTGCATCTTCAGGTGGTCGTTGAGATGGTTGATGCGCTCCGTGAGGATGGCGATCTGCACTTCCGGCGAACCGGTGTCCGTCTCGTGGAGACGGTGGGTGGTGATAGTTGCAGCCTTGTCGGGCATGGTTCCTAGAAGCTCTCTTCTTGTAGAGGACACCCGTCAGGAAGGCACATGCGCGCGCAGGAAAGCTGGAGAGCGCCGTAGCTGCCCGGGGGACCCGACAAGGCTAGCAGGGAAGCCTGATTTCGCCGTCACTTCCGGATCAGGAACTGGTAACCGGCAATGGACCGTACGACGGTGTAGTGCTCGGCCAACCACGCGTCCAGGAAGCCCGAACCCGTGTTCGCCGAGGCATTGGCTTCGATCACCCTGGCACAGTCGGCGAGCACGACGGCACGCACGCCGTTGCCCTCGAGGTCTGCAGCCATCCGACGCTGGACACGTTCGGTGTTCTGCATCCCCGGATCGAACTGGAGGTACTTCGTTCCCCCGACGCGGTCGGAGAGGAAGTACAGGTCGAGCTCGTTGGCCCACGCGTGGCGATGCGACGTGCAGCCGCTGTAGACGGCCGTCCCTGCGGGTGCGTTCGTGCGCAGGAACTCGACAGCGGCAACCCTGGCAACAGCGCGCGCATTGGTCGTCTCCTCGGTGTTGCCGAAGCGGCCGCCGAGCGCGCCCGAATGGAACGTCTTCGCGTTGACGGCGGCACTGAGATCGAGCTCGATCGGGATGATCGACAGCGCGAGGAGCATGATTCCCAGGAGCCGTCCCGAGTAGATGTGTCCGCGCGCCAGGCGTTCGATGAACGCTGCTGCCAACAGGAGGGCGGGGGTCACCGCGAACAGTGCGTGGGTGCCGTCGGTGCGCTGGAGCAGCTGCGGAATCATCGCTATCGACAGGGCCGCAGTCACCGCAAGGGCGACCATCCGACGCGTGCCGGTGTCCGGGCCGCTCGCCATGGGGGCGGCCGGTCGAGGCGTCGAGGGAATGGCTGCTTCGATCTCGTCCCACGACTGCCACCCGTTGGCTCCCGGAACGGACGGCGCGGCAACGGGAGTGGTCGGTGCGATTCGGATCCCCTCACGGCGCAGGAGCGCTGCCTGCCCGGCGATGCGGCCGCGGCGATGGCGACCGAGCAGCCCGAGCGCCCCGACGACCGGGGCAGCAAGGGTCAGGACGACGGCAGCCGGAAAGGAATCGGCCAGGAACGTCGGCACGGCGACCAGGTTCCAGGAGTCACGGACCACCGGGAGCAGCGGGATCAGCGGGAGGTTGCGCCCCGGCAGGACGTACTTCACCTGGTCCAGGTAGAGATCGTGGACGACGTTCGACCAACCCGCTGCGGCGATCGTCGGAGCCCAAACCACCAGCAGCACGATCACCATGCCGCTCGCGAAGGCCGCCCACTGGCGAAAGTTCGGCCGCCATTCGGGGTTTCGATGGTGCAGCATCGCCATCGA
The DNA here is from genome assembly GCA_043739745.1 of Acidimicrobiia bacterium. Taxonomy (GTDB): domain Bacteria; phylum Actinomycetota; class Acidimicrobiia; order Acidimicrobiales; family JANYDT01; genus JAYUDQ01. Next base: position 11,662 of record JAYUDQ010000378.1, read on the forward strand.
GGCAGCCGCAGCAACGAAGCCGACGAGCACGCAGTACAGGAAAAGGTCGTGGCGGAAGCAGCCGACCAGGCCGCCGAGCGCGCCGACAACCCGTAGGCGCATCGGAGTCCACCGGCCCTGCCACGCAAGGCCCCGATCCACCGCCATCAACAGCACGAGCAGCGCGAGCATCCAGGCAAACGGGATGGCCAGCAGACGGATGCCCCAGACGAGCGAGAACCCCGCAGCCAAGAGCGAGAAGCGGCGTCCGACGATTCGACCGGCGAGGCGTCCGGAAAACCCGGCGATACCTACGTGGACGGCGAGACCGAGCAGCCGCAGCACCGTGTACGAGCTACCCACAGCCTTGATCGCGAGTGCGACGAGCCAGAAGGCGCCGGGTGGGTAGTTGGCATAGACGTCGCGGTAGAGGGCCTTCCCCTGGAGAAGCGCATGGGCGTTACTGAGGAGGATGCCCTCGTCGTAGCTGTTCGGGGGGCGGAAGAGGCCTTTGCGAGCGAACCAGACGAGACCGAGCACGGCCAGCACCGAACCGGCAGCGTCGAGCACGACGGACACCATCCCGCGGCGGCTGCGACCCGCCGTCAGAGCGGGGATGCTGGCAGCCCGTGCGTCGAAACGGGTGACGGTGGCGGTCACGCAGAGACTATCGGCGCATCGCCGCGCACACCTGAGCCGTGGTTGGTCAGCTGCTTTCTGACTCGCGAGCTACCCCGGGTACCGTTCGCGGCCATGACAGGACCCGAAGGCT
>JAYUDQ010000379.1:0-5088 GCA_043739745.1 Acidimicrobiia bacterium
GCTATGAACCGACACGTCGTCGTTCGCACCGTTCCCCGAGCCGATGGGGACGTCATCAGGGGGCTCGGGGCCGCCGGTTCGGCCACGGTGCACGAGGCCATCGGCCGACGCGGCTTCGTCGGACCGGACCTGCGCCCGATCCAACAGGGTGCGCGCATCTCCGGCTCCGCGATCACCGTGTCCTGCCATCCCGGCGACAACCTGATGATCCATGCTGCGGTCGAGGTGTGCCAGGCCGGCGACGTTCTCGTCGTCACGAACACCGCGCCCTCCACACACGGGATGTTCGGCGACCTGATCGCCACCTCGCTCATGGCCCGCGGCGTGATCGGCCTGGTCATCGATGCGGGTGTGCGTGACACCGCCGACTTGCGGGCCATGGGCTTCCCCGTATGGAGCCGCTACGTCTCATGCGAGGGAACCGTGAAGGCGACGCCGGGTTCGGTGAACCTGCCTGTCGTCGTGGGCGGGATCGTGGTTTCGGCGGGCGATGTCGTCTGCGCGGACGACGACGGCGTGGTGGTCGTCCCCCGGCAGGAGAGCGAGTGGGCGCTCGCGCAGTCGGTCGCGCGCACGGCGAAGGAAGCGGCAACCCGAGCGCGGCTGAAGGCCGGTGAGCTCGGGGTCGACATCTACGGCCTGCGGGCCATATTGGAACGTCTCGGCGTGGAGTACCTCGACTCGGCCGAAGCAACGGAGTGACCACGGCTGATGCGCGCTGCGTTGTTCGGTCTCGGCGAGGCCGGGTCGCTGTTCGCAGCTGACCTCGTCGCCGCCGGGGTGTCGGTGGCGGGATACGACCCTGCACCGGTGCTGACTCCGTCGGGAGTAGAGCGCTTCGACGACCCGGCACGCGCAGTTGCCGGCGCGCAGATCGTGCTTGCGCTCACGGCATCCTCGGATGCACCGCATGCAATGCGCCAGGCACTCCATGCCATTCCGGCCGATGCGCTGTACGCAGACCTGTCGACGAGCGCGCCCGCCGTGAAGCGGCAGTTGGCCGACCTTGCCGCCGGACGACCGATCGACTTCGTCGATGTCGCACTGATGACGGTGGTCCCCGGACGCGGATTGCGGACCCCCGCACTCGCGGCTGGCACCGGGGCGGAGCGGTACGTGGCGATGATGCGCCCGCTCGGTGTGCCGGTCGATGCGATCGGGGAGTGTGCCGGCGATGCGGCCACCCGCAAGCTGCTTCGCAGCGTGATGATGAAAGGGCTTGCGGCGCTCGTGATCGAGGCGATGCGGGGCGCCGACGCGGCCAGCCTTTCGGAGTGGCTGTGGGCCAACCTCGTCGAGGAGATCACTGCGGCCGACGAGGTGCTCGTGGCCCGGCTCGTGCACGGTACCGGTATCCATGCGAAGCGCCGCCTCGAGGAGATGGAAGCCTGCGAGGGGCTGCTCGAGGCACTCGGGGTCGACCCCGTGATGACCCGCGCGACCGTCGAGTCGTTGCGTCGCGTGCAGCGTGAGGGCGTGCCGCTGCTCCCTGCGGCGCACAAAGTCGCCACGGCAGCAACCGCGAGCTAACCGAGCGCCTCCCACTGGCGCAGGACCGCGATCACCGAGTCGAGGTGCGCGCGCATCGCTTCGGCTGCGGCGCTCTCGTCGCCCGCCACCACCGCCTGCACGATCGCCGCGTGCTGCGGTAGTGACTGCCTGGCCCGCCCGGGCATGAGCGCAAGGCGGTACTGATGACTTGCCGCCCGATCGCGAAGGTTCCTTACAAGCTCGTTCGCAACGGCATGGTCGCTTATCAGGCGAAGCCGCTCGTGCAAGGCCGCGTTGAGGTTCGAATAGGTGAGGAGCTCGCCTTTGGCGACCGCCTTGCGCATCTCGGCCAGGGTCGTTCGGAGCCCGGCTCGATCGGCCTGCGTGGCGTTGCGGGCTGCGTGCTGAGCCACAAGGCCCTCGAGCGCCGCTCGCGCTTCGGTGATCTGAATCGCCTCTGCAAGGCTGATCCTGCGCACCGTCGCACCCCGGTTCGCTTCCCGCTGGACGAGGCCTTCTTTCTCCAGCTCGACGAGTGCGGAACGGATCGCGGCGCGGCCCTCGTCGAAGTGCTCACTGAGCTGTAGTTCGATCAGCCGCTCGCCGGGGGCGAAGTGGCCCGTGAGGATCCCGGTGCGGAGGAGGTCGGTCACAGAGTCGGGCATTTGGTCGATTCCGATGGTTCGAGCGAACGGGACCAGCTACGCCGGATTGTCAACGATACTGCGCGCGTTCCTGGCGCCGACCGCAACTGACGCTCGCGCAGCTGCCTCCAGGACCAGTAGCGCGGCCCTGGCCTCGATTGCGTGCGGGGGACTGGCGAGGTTGTGCGAGTGCGACCACTGCTGCTTGATGCTGGCGAGGTAGGCGTGAAGCCGTGAAGCCGTGCCCGACGACCTCGTCGACGACCTCTTGCCTGTTGTTGGAGTGGTGGTTGAGCGTCCGCGGCCGGAGCCCGGCACTCTCGAGGGATCCTGCTGACCCGGGGACTGTCTGCTCGGGCCGCCGATCGCCGGCGCGGTCGTGCCTGGGCTGCTCGAAAAACCCGCAGAACGCCGAACACTCCGACGGCCGAAGGCCCGCTAACGCGACGTTAGCGACGCCGTACTTCGCCCGCGAGACCCGTTAGCAGGGCGCAAACACCACCTCCGTACTCTCCCATTTACCGCCGGAACTGCAATGCGTTCTACCCACCACCGGCCGCCACTCATACCTGAGGAGAGCATATGACCGCTGCAATGACACCGGGTGATGGCACCGCCATCACGCCACGGGACCGCCAGAGCATGTGGCGAACGGCAGGCGCCGAGATCGTTGCCCTGATCATTTACGTGCTTGCCGTCGAGCTGCTACTGCGTATAACCGACATCAAGCCGAAGGGCGGCGCGGCCATTGTGGTGAGCCTCGTGCTTGCGGGGATCCCGGCGCTGATCTGGATGGCGTTCTTCTACGCGCAGGATCGCACCGAGCCCGAGCCCCTCCGCAACGTGGTGCTGGTCGCCGGCGCGGCCGGACTGCTCGCGGTCGCGGTCGGGCAGCCGATGATCACGAAGGCGTTCGGAGTGAACGAGTGGATCACGCGTTCGACATGGACGCAGATCATCGGTTCGATCCTTGTGATCGGGTTCGTGCAGGAGTTCTGCAAGTACTTCGCCATCCGCTCGACTGTCTACGAATCCGACGCCATCAACCAGCGCGTCGACGGTGTTGTCTATGGCGCTGCGGCCGGTGTGGGATATGCGACTGCGCTGAACGTGAGCACGGTCCTCGCCGTCGGCGGCTTCCTCGATCTGCGGGCCGGTGTGATTCGAATCGTCGCCACCGCCCTCACCCATGGTGCGCTCGGCGCGCTCGTGGGCTACGCCGTCGGACGCAACCGGCTGGAGAAGCGCCCGGCCTGGGCGCTCCCCCTCGTACTTGCGGCGGCGGCGATCGTGAACGGTCTTTCGTACTGGCTTCGCCAGCGGGTGAGCGCACGGTCGATCTCGCTGACCGGTCAGAGCGGCGCGCAGCCCGCACGCGGCCTCGCACTGCAGTGCGTGATCGCGGTTGCGCTCCTGGCGGCCGTGCTGTATCTCGTGCGCCGGGCGGACCGGCAGGTGATCCCGGTCGAGGAGCGGGCCAAGGGCAACGGCGGACCGCTCCTCGCCGCTGTTGGCCTCACGGCGATCGCGTTACTCCTGGGCCTGGCGCAGCGCAACGCGGTGCTCGGTGAGACAAAGACCGCAAATGCGTTGGGTGCGAAGGTCTCGTATCCGGCGACGTGGCGCCTTTCGAAGAGTGCGACAGAGATCCAGGCCCGCTACGACGGGGCGGGTGGTTACCAGACCACGCTCACGCTGCGATCCATCAAGGTCGATGCGGAGCTCACGGATGTCCAGGCCATCGCCGAGGCGTCCAACCAGCTCGCAGTCGAACGCGGGGCCGATAGAACCGCATTCAAGGTGTTCGACCTCAGTACGAACCGCAAGCTCAGAGGTCATGCCTCGGCGACGGCCCGGTACGGGTTTGCCGCAGAGCGGGGGACATTCCTGCAAGAGAGCCTGCCAGTCGTCATCACCGGCGACGACACCTACGTCCGGGTCGGCGACACGGTTCAGGTCATGACGCTCGAGACGCCGGTCTCCAATCGGCCAGCGGTGACACCCCGTTACCGCCGGTTCGTGTCCTCCATCCGCTTCACGAAGTCCTGAGGAGCCTTGAAATGTCTCGAATTCCCCGCAGACGAGTTGCGTTCGCCGTCACAGCGTTTGTCGCGTCGGCAGTTGCCAGCACGGTCGGGCCCACCCATGCACTCGACCGGGTCGTGACCCGCAGAGTCCAGCCGGCGTCGGTCCAGCTCGGTCCGCTCTACTCCGTCATCGACAAGGGCACGGGCAAGAAGGTGTTCGGCAGCTTCGCGTTCGGGAGCGGCACGATCCTCAGCAGCGACGGCTACATCCTCACGAACGCGCACGTGGTCAACCTCGACGGCCTGAAGGAGGACGCCAAGAAGAACGGCGCCGAAATCGTGGAAGGCGTGATGGTCGTGTCGATGACCAAGCGAAGCGACGAGCCGCCGATCCCCGTGTTCCTGGCCAAGATCCTCGACAAGGACGTCAATCTCGACGTCGCGATGGTCAAGATCTCGAGCAACCTCAACGGCCAGGCGGTCAACCCCGCCGAGGTCAGCTTCCCGTGGGTGCCACTCGGTGACTCCGACACCGTCGAACTCGGCGACACGCTGAACGTCTTCGGCTACCCCGGGATCGGCGGGTCGACGATCACCTACACGTCGGGGCCGGTCAGTGGCTTCGCCTCGGATCCGAACTTCAAGGGCCGCGCCTGGATCAAGACGAGCGCCTCGATCTCCGGCGGGAACAGCGGAGGCACGGGCGTGGACGACGACGGCAAGCTGATCGGCATCCCGACGAGGGGCGGCGTGGAGGGCGCCCGCGGGATCGTTGACTGTCGACCGCTGGCCGACACCAATCGCGATGGCAAGGTCGACGACAGCGACACATGCGTGCCGACCGGCGGGTTCATCAACTCGCTGCGGACGGTCAACGCGGCGAAGACACTGATTGCGAAGGTCATGGGCAACGGCAATCCGGACCC
>JAYUDQ010000380.1:0-12392 GCA_043739745.1 Acidimicrobiia bacterium
GCGTAGTGCCAGCTAGGAGGACCTTTTTTGCCGCTCGGCTCCGCTCGCTGCCGCCCGGTTCTATGGCCGGGGCGTTTGTTCAAGTCCCCCCTTCGACACCAGTATTTCCGCTGGTCACAGCGTTGCGGGAGGCTCCAGGGGTGTCGCCGTGCAAGCAAAATTGCAAGCAAGCAAATGCTCAACTGACCGCTGAAGCGATGTCCCACGCCCGACACCCTGGTCTTGAGGTTGAGACGTGGTCGGGGCCGGTGCTCGCGTATGGGTGTCGTGCAAGCATTCGTGGGTAGCGGCGCTGTTGGAGGCGTTCCTTCCTGATCGTGGCGTCCCGCGGGTGGGAGCTGGAGGCCGCATAGCCTTGTTTGATGCGGTCTGCTGACGACGGGGTGGGTGATGCTCGGCTTGTGGCGGCGATGGTCGAGATCGAGGCGTTGAGGGCGGAGAATGATCGGCTTCGGTCGTTGTTGGGTCTGGATCGAGCCGCGCTCAATGCCGGCGACCGTGTGGGAGCCGACGCTGTTTGCTGAGGCGACCGGTGGGGATCGGACGTCGAGAGGTCTGGGTTCACGGCCGGTCGGGGAGGGTCCGATGACCCGGGCGGAGAAGGTGGCGTTGTTTCGGTCGTTGTTCGTCGGCCGCGAAGACGTGTACGCGCTGCGGTGGGAGAACGCGTCGACACGGAAAGTGGGTTGGTCGCCGGCGGTGAAGGGCGGGTGGGCGAATGCTCGTCAGCCGGGCCGGGAGCATTTGCCGTTGACGGAGGCGGTGATCGTGTCGCATCTCGCGGGCCGGGAGTCGGTGGGGCTGTACCCGTTGCTGCGCGGGGATGCGTGTCGGCTTCTGGTATGCGATTTCGATGGGGCGTCGTGGACGCTCGACGCGTTGGCCTACGTCGAGGTCTGCAGAAGTGCGGGTGTTCCGGCGGTGCTGGAGCGGTCTCGTTCGGGTGATGGCGCGCATGTCTGGGTGTTCTTCTCTGGCAGTGTTCCGGCGGCGACGGCGCGGATGCTCGGTGCTGGGGTGTTGCGGGCGGCGATGGAGTTGCGGGCCGAGATCGATCTCGCGTCGTATGACCGGTTGTTCCCGTCGCAGGACTTCATGCCGAATGGTTCGTTCGGGACCTGATCGCGTTGCCGTTGCAGCGGACCGCCCGCCGGCAGGGGAACACGGTGTTCTTGGACCCGGCGACGTTGCAGCCGGTCGAGGATCAGTGGTCGTTCCTGGCTGGCGTGCCGCGGATGAGCCCGGCCGCGGTCGCGGCGATCGCGGAGTCGATGGGCCCGATCATTCTCGGTCCGGGAAGCCGGACCTCGTCGCGTCGCATGGTTGATCGTCTGCCGCCGGAGCGTGTGCGGGTCCGGTTGGGTGGGATGGTGTCGGTTGAGCGGATCGGTCTGCCGCCGTCGATGATCGCGGCGTTGAAGCATTGCGCGTCGTTGCACAACCCGAAGTTCCATGAGCTCGAAGCCCTTCGGAAGTCGACGCATGCGACGCCGCGTTTCGTTCGCTGCTACCGGGAGGAACTCGATCTCCTCCATCTCCCGAGAGGGCTGCTTTCCGATGTGGAGCGCATCGTGTCCGAAGCCGGAAGCCGTCTCGAACTGGTCGACGTCCGCCCGCGGCCGGAGCGCAGCCCGCTCGCCTTTCGTGGCGTGTTGACCGAGATTCAGCAGAAGGCCTTCGACGCGCTCGCCGCGCACGAGATCGGCGTTCTCGCGGCGCCGCCGGCGATCGGCAAGACCGTGATCGCCTGCGCGCTCATCGCCCATCACGGCGTGCCTGCACTCGTGGTCGTCGATCGCAAGGAGCTCGCCGAGCAATGGCGCGCTCGTCTGATGGAGTTCGTCGGGTTGGAGAAACGTCAAATTGGTCAACTCGGCGGCGGTCGAAGCCGTCGTAGCGGCATTGTGGACATCGCAACGTTCCAGACGCTCGCACGGCTCGACAATCCTGAGGACGTGTTGGGCGAGTACGGGATGGTCGTCGTCGATGAGTGCCACCACCTGCCGGCGGTCTCGTTCGAGAACGTCGTGCGCTCCGCGAATGTCCGCCGCTGGATTGGGCTCACCGCGACCCCGTACCGGCGCGATGGCCTCGAAGCGATCATGGCGATGCATCTCGGACCGAAACGCCTCGTCATTGGGAATGCCGACAATGCGACGGCGTCGCTCCCACGACGACTCGTGATCCACGAAACGCTCTCCGATCCGGCTGTCGATGACGAGGGCCGGATCCACGATGTGTTCCGTGCGATCGTCGATGACGACGAGCGCACCGCGATCATCTGTGCGGATGTGCGTACCGCTGTGGAGAAAGGGCGTCGTTGCATCGTGCTGACCCAGTGGTCCGACCACGTAGGCAAGATCGGAGACCGTCTCAATGCGTCGGGTCTCGATCCGGTCGTGATGACCGGGTCGATGGGGAAGAAGGCGCGAGCGGCGGCAGTGGCTGAGTTGGCAGCGAGGGTGGAAGGCGGGGGACAGGTCGTGCTCGTGGCGACGGGGTCGTTGATCGGGGAGGGGTTCGACTCGCCGGCGCTCGACACGCTATTCCTCGCGTTCCCGGTCTCGTTCAAAGGCCGGATCGTGCAGTACGTCGGCCGTGTCCTGCGCGCCCATGATGACAAGACCGACCTCGAGGTCCACGACTACGTCGACATCCTCTCGCCGGTACTCAAAGCCATGCACGCAAAACGGCTGCCCTCCTACCCCACCCTCGGCTTCGACGTGAAACCGCAACGCCGAAACGCCCACCAGCTCGCACCACAACGCTAGAGTTGTGGTGTGTCGATCCCGCCGTTCGATCCGGAGACCGGTGTGCTGCCTACGGGCGAGCACGCGGCGTCGTGGGATGACGTTTTGGATCGCTTCGGATGGAACGTCACGCGGCGCCGTCAACTGGATGGACTGGTCGAGGCGCTCGCCCTCCTGGCCGAAGCAGGCTGCCGGCGGGTGTGGCTGAATGGCAGCTTCGTCACCGCGAAGGACGAACCGGGCGATTTCGATGCCGTGTGGGATCCGGACGGCGTCGACACGGACCGACTCAGGTCCGATCTTCTTCCGATCTGGCCGCAGGTCGACAAGAACAGAAGCGACGGTTCTTCGGTGAGCTGTTTCCGGATTGGACCGAATCAGGAAGCGGTCTCCGGTTCGCCGAGTTCTTTCAACGCGACCGAGTGCATGGTTTCAAAGGAATTGTTGTCATCGACCCGAGGAGTATCCATTCATGATCACCAATAACGTCCAATACCGGACAACGAAGACACTTCTTGGGCAGTTCGAGGAAGCAGCCCGAAACCTCGAGACGGGTCTGGCCGGTGCGAAGAACAAGAAGCTGCACCAACTGCAGATTGACGCGGCCCGTGCACAGGCACAGGATCTCTCGGTCGAGATCGCCGAGTACGAGCAACTCCGATCTGGCGCGACCACGTCGTTCGAGGCCGACTCGCTCGGCGACCTGTCCACCCTTCTGGTCCAAGCCCGTGTCGCCCGGGGATGGTCGCAGCGTCAGCTCGCAACCGAACTTGGGATCGCGGAGCAACAGATTCAGCGTTACGAGGCGAACGGATATGCGACCGCCAGTCTGGCCCGGCTGTGCGACATCGCCAAGGCACTCGGTCTACGTGTCCGTGAGACCGGTGAACTCTTGGCCGACGCGCCGGCGGCCTGACGGCCTGATGCGCGTACTGGAGAGCGTCCGCCGGGTGGACCGGAGCGGGCGCAGACGACGGAGGAGTGTCGCTCTGCAAGCAAATTGCAAGCATCCGTTCGTGGAACGTAGAGGAGCCCAGCGGAACAATGCGGAGCCTGGCTCCGCGAATCCCCTGCCCAGAGCTGCTTTTCTGCTGCTCGGCTCCGCTCAGTGCCATCTCCTCCCATGGCCAGGGCGTTCGTTCAAGTCCCCCTTCGACACGATTCTGTGGCATGCGGGTCGACGTCGCAGGTGCCTAGAAGGCTGGCGTGTGGGTCAGGTGCTGCGCCGTTCCTTCGAGTGGGTAGGGTAGGCGCAGGTCACGCCCGTCGGCGAACCGATCCGGCATCGCGTGATAGTCCGCCTGGGGTCGCTCGACCCGTTCAGCCGGTGGCATCAGGCCATCCCTCCGCTCGGCGTCGCGAGGCGCCGCGAGGCGCACCTTCGCACGCTCGAAACTTGGTCATTGGCGAACGTTGAGGATCCGCCATTGACCAAACTCGCGGCCCGTCGCCAGCGTCGACCTACTCGGCGAACGGGAACATCTGCTTCCCGAATGGCGGCCCGATCGGGCCGCATATGTGGCCGGACGGACCTTGACTTGCGTCCCCAGCACCGCGAACGTTGCTCCTGTCATCTTGCCCTGGAGGACCCGTGGCCGACGCTGCAGTTCCAGGAAGCATCCGAGCCGATCGTGACGCTGTGCTCCCGGTCGCGGCACGCGGATCGGCGGGCCACGATGCCACTGTGGCCGAACGGCCTGCACCCACACCGAAGGCGCCTCGCGGCATGTCGCCCAAGGACGCCGCGCGGTTGCAGCGGCTTATGGGCAACCGAGCGGTCACCTCGATGATCGTGCGCTCGGCCGCCGACCCGAGCCGCACGGTGCACCGACTCGCCCTCGTCGACGGACCTCCGCTGGCTCCCGGCAACTACCGCTACGGCAACGTCATCGTGAGCCTGGAGCCGAAGCCGCTGCGCTCGGCCCTGGAGGCCATGGCCGGGAAGGAGGGCCTGCCGGCGGAGCGGAAGTGGGTCCAAGCGTTCATCGCCGACATGTGGGCCCAGGACGGGAAGCACAAGTACGAGGACCCGTCGGCCAAGCAGACGGTGAATGTCGAGGCGACGCTGGCCGACCGGGCCCAGAAGGCGGACACTGACATCGTCGTCCAGGTCGGCGCCGTCCAGACCCAGTTCCAGCAGCAGCTGCTCACGACGGTGGGCGGCATGCTGTCTTCGAGCGAGCAGAAGCTGGAGGCGGAGGGCCGTCGCTACGGCTTCCCCGACACCGAATCGATCTTCCGCCCGAAGCCGGTGTCGGCCGGCGCGGCGGCGATCGGTCCGTCGATGCCCGGCAGCGACGACCTGCGCGGGATGATGAGCGGGGCGAAGCAGCTCCTCGACGGGAAGAAGAAGCTCGCGAAGGCGCGAGCCACCATCAGCGCGTCCGGGCCGATCTTGGGCGACGCCATGCGCCCGACGCTGCTCGAGCCGGCCGTCAAGGAATATCACGACCTGCGCCAGAAGGTGTGCACGGGCTTCCCGTTGCTGGCGTCGATCGAGCGCAACGACGACCGCCTCGCCGAGCTGGCCTCTGGCGCCGCCAACGCCAAGAAGGGCCAGACCGGGCCTGCGGCGTCGATTGCGCTGGTCAAGGCGAAAGAGCAGATCCGCAAGGAGTTGGCCGACAAGCTGTCGAACGTCGCCGTCGTCAAGGACGGGATGAAGGCGCAGGACAAGATCGACAAGTTCTGGCTGGATCCCGCGCTGCGAGCGAACACGAAGCGCTCGCTCGGCATCGCCGCCTCGACGGTGCAGGACGCCGCCGTCGAGGAGAAGGTAAAGGGTCTCAAGGAGGATGCCGAGTTCGAGGCGAGCCTGAAGACCGCCCTCGGCGTCGGGCTGCTGATCGCGTCGTTCATCCCGGGTGTCGCACCGGTCGCCGGCGCTGTCGGCCTGATCGTCGCCGGCGTCGACATCGTCAGCGCGTTCCAGGAATTCTATTGGCAACAGGCGGCCTCGGGCACCGCCATGGAGAAGGCAGAGGCCATCTCGCAGTCCGACCCGTCCCTCTACGGACTCGCCGTCTCGATCGCCTTCGGCCTGCTGGAGGGCGTCGCCGAGGTGAAGGCGCTCGAGGGGGCGATCAACGTCTTCAAGGTGGTTCGCAACTCATACCGCGAGGCCAAGGCGGCCGGTGTGGCGGCGAAGCTGGGATCGGGCACGGCGAAGGCCGGTGCCGCCTCGGAGCTCGTGCAGGCCACGGAGAAGCTGAAGACGACGACCGACACGGCATCCGGCAAGGCGGGGCTCGGCGACCAGGTCGTGGCCAGCCTCGGGCGCGACGTGGACGCGACCGCCAAGAGCCTCGACCGATCGTTGAAGGCGATCACCGACCCGGGCCTGAAGCAACTGGTCCTCCAGGGCAAGAAGCCGGTCACGAAGAACGGAGAGACGCTGATGGACCTCGCCATCAAGGATCCCCACGAGCTGGCCGCGGAGTACAAGCTCTGGCAGGAGAGCAAGTCCGGCAAGCCCTTCGAGGACTACCTCGCCGACCAGAAGGGGGTGCCGTCGCACGGCATCCTCAACGAACCGGCCGGCCTGACCGAGTACGGACTCAATGAGGCCGAGGCACGGCGCAGCTTCGACGCCGCCAAGGCGGCCGACCCCACGCGCGAGGTCGGCATCTGGAAGGATCCAGCGACCGGCGACTACGTCGTCGTCCAAGGCGGCCCCGGCTTCGTCGAGCAGGGCTGGGAGGCCAGCGTGGACAACATGCGCGGCGGGAAGATCCCCAAGTGGACGCTGGAGCTGCACCACCACCCCAACCGTGGCATCGCCATCGACCGCATCCCGTCCCCAGGGGACTTCGGGAACATCACCCGCCATCAGCGGGCCGGCGACGCGCCCAAGCCGGTGACCTCGGCTCACACCTGGGTCGACCCCACGTCCAAGATCACGTTCACGACCGAGTTCGGGTTCGTCCCGCGCGCCGAGCGCCCGTACTGGTCGCGCTATCGCGTCGATGACGGGACGATGAGGATCGCGTCGTTCAAGGAGCGGCCCGGCACGACCTCCGACTACCAGAGCTGGGTGAGCAGCTTCACCGGCAAGCCGACGGATGTCGTGCCCGGCGGCAACGTCATGCCGGTGGCCGCGCCGTTGCCGCCACCGCCCGTGCCGATGCGGCCGCCGTTGGCACCGCCCCCGCTGCCGCGCCGGTGAGCGGCTGCCCACAATTGCGTCGACCCGGCCACATGCGTGACGAGGAAGGTCACCATCCCGAAGGCAGCCTTCCGTCGTCGTGGGTGCGACGTCGAGCCTCGTCCAATACAAGCACTGGAAGGCGCGCAGCGTCGGCCTTCCCATCGTCCGCGAGCTTCTCGGGGCGATGACCGCTGGCCGTGCAACCGGCGGCATCATCGTCACGTCGGGAACGTTCACGCATCGAGGCGGCGCGCTTCGCACGTGACCACAACATCCGACTCGTCGATGGCCTGGCGCTGACCGACTTCCTCCGCTCGGTCGTACCCGCGAAGGCGACGGTCCCGAAGGCCCTTGCGGCCGCAAGTCCTCCGACATGTCCGCGATGCGCCGCGACAATGGTCAGACGCGTGGCGCGTCGCGGAGCTAACAATGGGAAACCGCTCTGGGGCTGCACGGGATTTCCGGGATGCCGCGGCGTCCGCAACGGAACCTGACGCCCCGCGAACACACGGGATACTGCCGCATGCACGATCGCTATGCAGGGGATCTGGGCGACTTCTTGAAGCTGTCGCTCCTGCGCTGGATGACGCTCGGCGAGCGAACTCCGGACGCGCTCCGCCTCGGAGGTGTGGTACCTCGTCCCCGAGGACAGTCGGTTCTCCGGTGCGATCCGAGCGTTGCCGGTGGTCTCCTTCTGCACTGTGAGCGACTCGTCGCCCACCGCAGCAGCTCCGTGTCCCCCTCTACTACGAGCCCGACGCCGGGCACGTCGCCGGGAACGTATACGAATCGTATTCGCCGCAAGCGGGCGCCGTGCCGCGGCGGGCTTACGTCGCGGGAAGCACGCCTCGGCGCGTCGAACTGCGACGGGACCGCTCGGCCTCGACGGCGTCGTAGTACTCGACGATACGCGCGGCGCGGGCGGCGGTCGGTGCGTCCGCCATCGCGCCTCGCACGGCGACGGCTCCCCTGCCGCTGCCCTCGCCGGCCCGATAGGCCTCGATCACTTCGGTCGCCCAGGCGACGTCGTCGCGTCCCGGCGCGTAGGCGTCGTTCGCGACCGCCACTTGGTCGGGGTGGATGCAGTAGGTGCCCCGGTAGCCCATCCGCCAGGCCCGTCGGCAGGCGCCGTCGAACCGCTCGAGGTCCCGGAAGTTGCCGATCTCGCCGATCAGGCCGATCGGCGGGATCGCCGTGGCCGTGGCGGTGACGAGGAGCCGTCCGTGCGCCCAGAGGAGGTCGTCGGGCGCCGCTGATGACGGCGCGGCCAGGACGAGCTCGGCCGACAGGTCCTCCAGCCCGATGGCAATAGACCCGAGCGGTCCGCTGTCCTTGGCAATCCGCTCCAGGGCCTGGAGGCCGCGGCACGATTCGACCAGCAGGTGCAGGCGCGGCTCCGTCGACGAGCTCTCTTGGAAGCGTGCTCGGACAGCGATGACGTCCGCGGGCGACTCGACCTTGGGGACGACCACGTCGGTCAGGCCGAGACGCGCGCATACGGCGACGTCGGCTTCGAGCAGGGCGGCGTCGGTGTTGATCCGCACCCGCAGCGGGGGCCCTCCGGACAGCTCGGCGACGGCCTCGGTCAGCGCCGTGCGGGCGGCCGCCTTGTCCGCCATGGGGATGGAGTCCTCGAGGTCGAGCACGATCGCGTCGGCACCGCTGGTGCGGGCTCGGGCGAAGAAGCGCGTAGCCGTTGCAGGAACGAACAGAAGGCTGCGCTGGAGGGTCGACCCGGCCGTCACTCCGACGACAGCTCATCGTTCGGCATCGGCCAGGACGTCCGCGGGCCGGTGCCGCGCCGGTACACCATCACGGTGCGGACGAACCGGATGACGGCGGTGCCGTCCTGCTTGTAGCCGGTGGTGCGCACCTTGACGATTCCGGCGTTGGGGCGGCTCTTTGAGGCCCGGGCGTCGAGGATCTCCGTGGACGCGTAGATCGAGTCACCCTCGAAGACGGGGTTCGGCAGCTCGACCGACTCCCAGCCGAGGTTCGCAACGGCGTTCTCGCTGATGTCGCGCACCGTCAGGCCCGACACCAGCGCAAGTGTGAACGTGCTGTTCACGAGCGGCCGGCCGAACTCCGTCGCCGCTGCGAACACGCGGTTGGTGTGCGTCATGTTGCTGTTGCACGTGAGCAGCGTGAAGAGGTGGTTGTCGGATTCGGTGACAGTACGGGCCCACCCGTGATGGATGACCTCTCCGGCCTCGAAGTCCTCGAAGTACCGCCCGACCCATCCGAACGACGCTGGTGCGCTCATACTGGTGTGCCTCTCAGTAGGACCTGCATGTCAGTACGACCTGGGCATGCCGAGGACGTGCTGCGCAACATAGGACAGGACGAGGTTGTTGGAGATCGGTGCGATCTTGTAGAGGCGCGTCTCACGGAACTTGCGCTCGATCGAGTACTCGCTCGCGAAGCCGAACCCGCCATGCGTGTCCATGGCCGCGTTGGCGGCCTGCCACGACGCCTCGGACGCGAGCAGCTTGGCCATGTTCGCGTCGGGCCCGCAGGGCAGTCCCTTGTCGTAACGGCTCGCGGCACGCAGGCAGAGCAGTTCCGCTGCGAGGAGGTCCGCGTACGCCCGCGCGATCGGGAACTGGATCCCCTGGTTCTGCGCGATCGGCCGGTCGAAGACGATCCGCTCGGAGCCGTAGCGCGATGCGCGCTCGACGAACCACTTCCCGTCACCGAGGGCCTCGGACGCGACGAGGATCCTCTCGACGTTCATGCCGCTCAGGATGTAGCGGAACCCCTGACCCTCTTCGCCGATGAGGTTTCCCGCCGGCACCTCGAGATCCTCGAAGAAGATCTCGTTCGTGTCGTGGCTGATCATCGTCTTGATCGGCTTGATCGTCATACCTCTGCCGACCGCTTCGCGCATGTCGACGATGAACACCGAGAGTCCGTCGGTCCGGCTCCTGCTCTCGTCGACCGCACTCGTGCGCGCCAGCAGGATCATAAGGTCGGAGTGGTTCGCGCGCGAGGTCCAGATCTTCTGCCCGTTGACGACGTAGACGTCGCCTCGCCGCACGGCGGTGGTGCGCAGCCTGCCGGTGTCTGAGCCGGCGCCCGGTTCCGTCACCGCGAACGCCTGGAGCCGGATCCGGCCGGCGGCGATGTCCGGTAGGAACTGCGCCTTCTGCGCCGATGACCCGTGGCGCAGGATCGTGCCCATCGTGTACATCTGGGCGTGGGCGCAGGCGGCGTTCGCGCCCGACGCGTGGATCTCCTGGATGATGAGCGCCGCCTCCGTGACACCGAGCTCACCGCCCCCGTACTCGGCAGGGATCAACACGCCGAGCCAGCCGTCGCGACTGAGCGCTGCGACGAACTCCGCCGGGTACCGGGCTTCGGCATCGACCGAGATCCAGTACTTGTCGCCGAAGCTCTCGCAAAGGCGCCTGACGCCCTCCTGCAATGCGCGCTGGTCGTCGTTCAGTTCGAAGTCCATCGCCCAGATGATGGCTCATGTCGCGCCGCCCGGGGAGCCGCTTCGCTCCGGTGGAGTGTGTGTCAGATGACGTGCTCGAGCCGAAGTCGTTGCACGGCCTCGGTGTCGAGGCCGAGCCATTCGAGGATCTTGTCGGTGTGCTGACCCAACACGGGCACGGGACCCATCCTGGCCTCGACGCCGCTGAGGTCGGCCGGCGGGAGGAGCGCCTCGATGGTCCCGCCGGGCGAGGAGACCTCCCTCCAGCGATCGCGGCCGCGCAGTGACGGATGATCGAGGAATTCGTGCATCGTGTTCATTCGGGCGTTCGCGACCCCGGCCTCGCCGAGCAGGGCGAGTGCCGCGTCGGCGTCCAGTGAGCGGAAGCGCGCAGCGATGAGCACGTCGAGCGTCGTGCGGTTCGTGACCCGTGCCGAGTTCGTGGCGAAGCGCCGGTCCTCGGCGGTGGCGGCGTTGCCGAGGACCACGTCGCAGAACGATGTCCATTCGCGCTGGTTCTGTACGGCCACGAGCACGGTCGCCCCATCCGCGGTGTCGTACGGGCCGTAGGGCGCAACTGTGGGATGGGCCACGCCGACCCGCTGGGGCTGCGTGCCGCTGTAGCGCGTGTAGTACGCAGGGCCGCCCATCCACTCGGCCAGGGCCTCGAACAGCGACACCTGGACCGACGACACCTTGCCCGTCGTGGCGCGGCGCAGAAGGGCGGTGAGGATGCCGGAGTACGCGTACATCCCGGCGGCGATGTCGGCGATCGAGATGCCCGCCCGCGACGGCGCGTCGGGCGGGCCGGTGAGCGAGACGAGCCCGGCTTCGCACTGCACGAGCAGGTCGTAGGCCTTCCGATCGGACCATGGACCGCTGCTCCCGTAGCCGGAGACATCACACACGATGAGGCGCGGGAATGCTGCGGACAGGCTCGTTGCGTCGAGCCCGAGACGACTCGTCGCGCCGGGACCGAGGTTCTGTACGAACACGTCGGCGCGTCCGAGGAGGTCGGAGAGGATGCGCCCGCCGGCCTCCGTCTTGATGTCGAGGGTGAGCGACTCCTTCGAGCGGTTGAGCCAGACGAAATAGCTCGACTCTCCGTGCACCGTCTCGTCGTAGTAGCGGGCGAAGTCTCCCTCGCCGGGGCGCTCGATCTTGATGACCCGGGCGCCCAGATCGGCGAGCTGGCGTGTGGCGTACGGTGCCGCCACCGCCTGCTCGATGCTCACGACCGTCGTGCCCTCCAGCGGGAGGTCGCTCACGACGCCACGAGGGCGCCGACGGGAGCGGCATCTCGCGGGGTGATCCGGTCCTTCAGGAGCGTCGCCGCATCGGCCCACGTGATGCCGTCGAGGATCGCCGGGAGGTCGCGGCCGCAGCCGGCGATCTTGGCGGCGAGCTGCTCGCGGCTCGGTGGACGTCCGGCCGCGCCCGGAGGGACCGCCATGAACCCCGTCCGGATGGATCCGTCCCGTAGGTGCACCGCCAGCTCGAGGTTTCCGGCGAGCACACCGTCACCGCCCGGTGTGGGATGGGTTTCGACCCGGGTCAGGAGCGACTGGGCGGCGGGCCGCGAGACGCTCGCGTCGGTGAAGCAGTCGAGCGTCGGGAAGCCGTCCAGCATCGCGGTCGCAATTGCGTACTCCATGCTGAACTTGCCCTCGAGTCCAGTCGTCGGGCGGTGGTGGATGAGTGGCTTGACGGTTCCGGCCGGCGTCGTCACAACCACACGGTCCACCTCCGACGCCGTCACGTCCGAAACAAACTCGCGCACCGCGCTGATCGGGCGTTGCATCGCATAGCAGCACGGGAACAGCTTGATGGCCAGCCCACCGGGCACGATTACGTCGGTGTCGTCGAGCGACAGCGCCGAAGCACCCATGAGCTCGAGCCACTGCTCCACCACCGAAAGGTCGCCGCGAGCGCCGGCCGACGCCAACCGGGCGGCCCGAACCCCTGCATCGGCCGCGAACCCGACCTGCAGTGCCTTCGCATCCGTTCCGAACGCTCGTTGCACTCCACCCGCAGCGGGGATCGCGAGTGCCATCGCATG
>JAYUDQ010000381.1:0-1855 GCA_043739745.1 Acidimicrobiia bacterium
ATCGCCGAAGGTCGGCTCGACTGCGTCGTGTTCTTCTGGGACCCGCTCGAGACCCAGCCCCATGATGTGGACGTCAAGGCGCTCCTGCGCATCGCCGTCGTCTACGACTGCCCGATCGCGTGCAATCGCGCGACCGCAGACTTCATCCTCACCAGTCCGCTGATGCGCGGGGTGTACGAGCGCGGCCCCCGCTCTGACGAGGCCGCCGCCGGCTGAGCGCTTGACTCAGGCGTCGGGTCAGGCGTCGATGACACCCGCGGGGCAAGACACGCCCGTGCCGCCGAGGCCGCAGTAGCCACCGGGGTTCTTGGCCAAGTACTGCTGGTGGTAGTCCTCGGCGAAATAGAACTCGGGCGCGGGTCCCATCTCGGTCGTGATCTCGCCGTAGCCCGCGACGCGGAGACGTTCCTGGAACATCTCGGCCGACTGCGCCAACGCGTCACGCTGGGCGTCGGAGGTCCAGTACGCCGCCGACCGGTACTGCGTACCGATGTCGTTCCCCTGGCGCATGCCTTGGGTCGGGTCATGACCTTCCCAGAACG
Organism: Acidimicrobiia bacterium; assembly: GCA_043739745.1. Classification (GTDB taxonomy): domain Bacteria; phylum Actinomycetota; class Acidimicrobiia; order Acidimicrobiales; family JANYDT01; genus JAYUDQ01. Next base: position 543 of record JAYUDQ010000381.1, read on the forward strand.
CACGCAGCAACTCGTCGTAGGACACGACCTTCGGGTCGAACACCACGAGCACTGCTTCGGTGTGGCCGGTGCGACCACTGCACACTTCTTCGTAGGTGGGGTTCGGCGTGATGCCGCCGGCGTACCCGACCGCGGTGCTGTACACGCCGGGGATCTGCCAGAAGATGCGCTCCGCACCCCAGAAGCACCCGAGCGCAAAGACCGCGGTCTCGAGCCCCTCGGGGTAGGGGCCGCGCAGTGGGTGGAAGTTCACGAAATGCTGTTCGGGGACGCGCATCGGCTCGTCACGACCAGGAAGCGCGCGGGCGGGGTCAACCATCGAACTCTTCTCCGGATTGCGGAATCGGAACATGTCTGATGTCCTCTACTTTTCGGAACTCCCACCATTGTCTCCGATCGGGCCGGATCGTTACGGGTCGTCGGCCGTCCCAGTGCAACTCGAAGCCGAGGAAGTACGGTCCGCGTTATGACGCATCGAGTGATCCAGTGGTCCACCGGCAACGTCGGCGTGCACACCCTGCGGGCCATCATCGAGCACCCCGAGCTGGAGCTCGTCGGCCTCTGGGTGCACAGCGCGGACAAAACCGGGCGAGATGCCGCCGAACTCTGCGGCTTGGACGAACCCACCGGCGTCGTCGCCTCGAACGACGTCGAAGCGATGCTCGCCCTCGATGCCGACGCGGTCTGTTACACGGCCACCGGCGACCTACGGCCCACCGAAGCCGTCGCGGACATGTGCCGTATCCTCGAGTCGGGCAAGAACGTGGTGTCGACGTCCGTGGTCTCGTTGCTGTACCCGCCGACATCGCCACGCGGGTGGGTCCGCCAACTCGACGACGCGTGCCAGGCCGGGAACACCTCCTGCTTCACGTCGGGCATCGACCCGGGGTTCGCCAACGATCTCTTGCCGCTGGTCGTCAGTGGGTTCAGCGAGCGCATCGACACGATCCGGATCGTCGAGAACCTCGACTACTCCACCTACATGCAACCCGAGGTCCTCTTCGACACGATGGGCTTCGGTCAACCGCTCGACCACACCGCGCTCTTGCTCATGCCCGGGGCGCTCGGCTTCGCGTGGGGCGGCGTGCTGCACATGATCGCGGCCGGGCTCGGGGAGACGATCGACGAGGTCAAAGAGGTCATCGAACGCTGCCCCGCCGACGCCGATTTCGACACTGCGGTCGGCCCCATCAAACAGGGCACCATGGCCGGGCTCCGCTTCGAGGTGCAGGGTTGGATCCGAGGTCGGGCCGCGATCATCGTCGAGCACGTCACCCGCATGCACCCCGAGGTCGCGCCGGACTGGCCGAAGC
>JAYUDQ010000382.1:0-1851 GCA_043739745.1 Acidimicrobiia bacterium
CGAGCACCGCAGCGGCCGCACCCCGCAAGGTCCGCCGCCGAGATCGGCCCCGGACGCCATGGCCCGTGAACCTTCGTGTGCTGTTGTTCCTCGCGCTCCTCGGCGGCCTCGCGGCCATCGTTTTGTGGGTCTGGAAGAACGCGCCCGACGTCGTGAGTCCGGGTGATACGACCGTGACGGAAACGGTCGTGCCAACGCCGTCGACATCGCTGCTCCCGACCGCACCCGGCGCCTCCGCAGTCCCAACCTTCCTCACACCACCGACCACAGCCGCCGCCACGACGACACGGGATCGGACACCGTCGACCACCCGCATCCTGTCGCTGCCGTCCACGACAGCGCTGCTCGACCTGCAGCCCACCGGAGCGGCGGGGTCGGTCGCGAGCGGAGCACCCACGATCGCGCCTGCACCCTCGACGACGCTCGATCCGTTCGGACCCGCGCCGGTCTCGACGAAGGCGCGCTGACATGTCGATGCGGGCCCGTCGGACTCCTACGTCCGGGGGCGGGCGTTGAGAGCCACCCTCGGCACAGTCCCCCGTCGTCGAACCGAACTGGGCTTGCTGATCCTGGCCTTGGCCATCACCGGCTGCGCGTACGCGCTCGTCAGCCTCGGCCGCACCGCCGTCCTACCGACGAACCTGCGGCCCTTCCTGCTCGTCATTGCCGGGCTGTTGGCAACCGCCCACATCGCCACCCGCCGCCTGGCCCGATTCGCCGATGCCAGCCTGCTCTCCCTTGCAGGTGTGCTCAATGGGATCGGCTACGTGTTCATCGTGCGACTCAAGCCCGACCTCGCGAACAAGCAGGCGGCGTGGACGGCTATCGGCATCGGTGCCTACGTCGGCACACTCACGCTCGTCCGCCAAGCCCGCCGCCTCGAGTACTCCCGGTACACCTTCGCGCTCCTCGGCGGCGTCCTGCTGCTGATGCCGATGATCCCCGGGGTCGGCTACGAGCGCAACGGTTCACGCATCTGGGTTCGCCTCGGGCCGATCACGTTCCAACCCGGCGAGGTGGCCAAGCTCACCCTTGCCGTCTTCTTCGCGTCGTACCTCGTCGAGAAGCGCGAACTGCTCGCCGTCGCCGGCCGACGCGTCGGCGGCATCACCATTCCGGAGATCCGCCATCTCGGACCGATCGTCGTTGCGTGGCTCGGCTCGATCGCGATCATGGTTGCCGAGAAGGACCTCGGTTCCTCGCTGATGTTCTTCGCCCTCTTCGTCACCATGCTGTGGGTAGCGACGGGCCGAACGTTCTACATCTCGCTCGGCGGGCTGATGTTCTTCGGCGGGGCCACGGCGTCGTACCACCTCTTCGAGCACGTGAAGACCCGGGTGTCGACATGGATCAACCCCTGGCCGGTGGCCAACGGCAAGGGCTTCCAGCTCATCCAGAGTCTCTACGCATTCGGCTCCGGTGGCATATCAGGAACAGGACTTGCTCTTGGTAGCCCGACGCGCATCCCAGCCGCCTACAACGACTTCATCTTCGCCGCCATCGGCGAAGAGCTGGGCCTGTTCGGCACGACTGCCGTCCTCGCCCTGTTCCTGCTCATGGTCGGTACCGGGCTTCGTATCGCGCTCCGGGCCGATGTTGCATTCGACAAGCTGCTCGCCACCGGCCTCACCACAATCATAGGTGTACAGACCTTTGTCATCGTGGGCGGGGTCACCCGCCTGGTACCGCTCACCGGGGTGACGCTGCCGTTCGTCTCGTACGGCGGCTCATCGCTCGTCGTGAACTACGTGCTCATCGCATTGCTCGTGCGCATCTCGCACGACACCAACGTGCGGGCCGGCGTCACGGCACCGCCCAGCTTCCGGCAGCGACGCAAGACCCGCCGGGCCG
>JAYUDQ010000383.1:0-12372 GCA_043739745.1 Acidimicrobiia bacterium
CTCACGACACCCCGATAAGCGTCATAGTACGAATCGAAGATGAGGGCCTGGAGCGGGGCCTTGTCATCACCACCAGGCGGTGGAATGCGCTCACAGATCGCGTTGAGCAGAGCTGGTACACCTTCACCGGTCTTGGCCGAGATACGAAGAATCGATGTGGCCGGGATGCCGAGCACCTTCTCGATCTCTGCTGCGTAGCGGTCCGGATCTGCAGCCGGAAGGTCGATCTTGTTCAGGCAGGCCACGATCTCGAGGTCGTTCTCCAACGCGAGATAGCAGTTGGCCAGCGTCTGGGCCTCGATGCCCTGGGCCGCGTCGACCACGAGCACCACGCCCTCGCATGCCGCCAGCGAGCGGGAGACCTCGTAGCCGAAGTCGACGTGGCCGGGCGTGTCGATGAGGTGGATGGTGTGGTTGATGCCGGCGTGCTCCCACGGGACCCGGACGTTCTGCGCCTTGATGGTGATGCCGCGCTCGCGCTCGATGTCCATCGAGTCGAGGTACTGAGCCCGCATCTCACGCGCATCGACCGCTCCCGTCAGCTCCAGGATGCGGTCGCTCAGGGTCGACTTGCCGTGGTCGATGTGGGCGATGATCGAGAGGTTGCGGATGGTGGAGATGTCCATGGTCTGGTCTGCTGGCTGCCGGGGCGCTCGGGACGCCGGAGGGGAGTGGTCACGTTACCGGACCCCGCCCACTGGCCCGGGTGATCGGCCATCACGGTCGGTGATCCGCTGGACGGGTTCCGGCTGGTAGGGTTTCCCGCCCGTTCGAGAACCCTTTTAGGCAGGAATAGTCCCCGTGGCCAATATCAAGAGCCAGAAGAAGCGCATCCTCACCAACGCGAAGGCGCAGGTGCGGAACAAGGCCGTCAAGAGCGAGCTGAAGACGCGTGTCAAGACCGCAGTCAAGGTCGGCACCGCCGAGCCTGGCAGCGATGCCAGCGCTGATGCCATCCGTCAGGCCGTCAAGCGCCTCGACAAGGCTGCGTCCAAGGGCATCATTCACAAGAACCAAGCGGCGAACCGCAAGTCGAAGCTCGTGCTCCGGCTGGCCAAGCTCGTCGACTGACGAGCGGCGGACCGATCAGCGGCGGCTTCCCGCAAGCCGTGTGAGCCGGGCCACCAATACCTCGAGCACCGTCACGCCGGGTAGTTCTCGCAGACCCCGAAGGTCCAGGTCCGCGTCGGCCAAGAGGGTTACGGCCCGCGCCACGTTCGCATGACCGAGCTTGCGCCCCTGTTGCAGCGCCTTCTTGGCCGGGAACGTACTCCCCGTCATACCCAGCAACTTGGCCGCTTCGGTGTCGTCGCGCACGCCAGCACCGTCGAGGCGCAACATACGCCCGAAGTGCACCTGCAGCGTCGCCATGATCTGCAGCGGATGGCGCTCCCCGGCCCCCACCATCCGCTGCAACTGACCCAGCGCAGCGGCCGTGTCGCCTTTGTCGATGGCATCCGTGAGATCCCATGGTGCGCCCGACCCGGCGGCGCCGAGGAACGGTTCGATGTCCTCGGCCGACACCCTTGCGCCGCCGCCGTACACAGCGGCAAGCACGTCGAGTATTCCGTCGAGACGGCCGAGGTCGTCGCCGAGGTGTTCAGCCAGTCGGCTGCCTGCCCGTGGCTCGAGCCGCACCGCACCAGCACTCACCCGATCGGCGAACCATTGCTGGCGGGCCTTGCCGGACGGCACGCCGGCCTCGACCACCGTACCGACCTTCTTCACCGCGTCGAGGACCTTGCGACCGGTGGTTCCGCCTCCGCCCACGAGGAGCAGAATCGTGGTCGGGCACGGTGAGGCCAGGTAGCTCAGCAGCGCGTCGAGTTGCTCACCGCTGAAGCGCCCGATCTCCCGGGCGACCACGACTCGCTTGGTGGTGAACATCGGCGGGGTCTGGGCCGCGTCGATGGCCGCAGCGAGCTCATAATCGTCGGCCGCGAAGTCGTCGAGACCGAGCGATAGATCTTCGCCGCCTGCGGCCTGGTGGATCAGCCCGCGCACCGCACTAGTGAGCAGCGACGGGTCGTCACCACGCACGAGCACAACCGGGGGCAGCACCGCGACCATCGGCGTCGACCCTACCGTTTCGGACCCCTCGGACGGTCACGGTCCCCGGGCAACCGGCGTGATCGTGACCGTCAATCGTCCGCCTGACAACGAATCGACCCGGATGCGTGTGCCGCCGGCGCGCACGACCATGCCCGCCTCGCCCATCAGGACCGGGCGCACGTACCCGGCGAAGGCACGATCGCCCGACAGCACGCCGCCGATGCGGATCCTCTGGGAGAGGGCGTTGAGGAGCTGTGCCTGTGGTCGGCCTCCACTGCGAACCACGACGAGATCGACCGCCTTCACGCCCTGCAGCCGCAGCGCCGAGAGCACCCTTGTCGCGTTCGCCCCCTGCTCTATGACCAGGACATCGGCGCGATGCTCGATCCCCCAGCCGGCGGGCCGCCAAAGCCGCGCGCCCCGTTCGACTGCGACGTCGGCGACGCCGTTGACGTGCAGGCCCGAACACCCGACCGTCATCAGAACCCCCGCGAATCCACAGGCGATCGCTCGCCGTGCAGGCCTGCGCCGTCCGCTCGAGAAGCCAGCTCCTGGCCAGCCAAGGCGGAGCAGCGCCAGGAAGGCGAGCACGAGTGCTGACCGGGCGGTGATGCGCCCGAGCGGCAGGGCTCCCACCCGGTGGGCCACGCCTGCCACCCACCACAACAGAACACCCGTCGGCAGATGGACAACGGTGGAAGCCCACCGGCCAAGGAGCCCTGCGGGCAAGCCGGCCACCACACCCCAACCCATCACCGGCTCGGCCGCCGGAAGCGCAAGGAGGTTCGCCGGGATCGAGGCGAGCGGTACGCCGCCGAAGATCGGCACGAGAAGGACCATGGTGCCGAACTGCGCGGCGATCGTGGTGGCCAGCGGACGCGAGAGCCAGGCTGGGCCGGGAAGTGCGGCCCGCAGACGCTCGTCGAACAGCGCGATACCCGCGCAGGCACCTACCGAGAGACCGAAGCCGACCGAGTGCGCAAGCATTGGATCGACCAGCAACAGCGCCGTTACGGCCAGGCCGAGAATACGCAAACGGGTCTGCGGTCGGCCCAGGTGCCCGGAGAGAAGCACCAGCGAGGCCATCACGGATGCCCGCAGCACCGACGGTTCGAAGCGCGTCATCGTGGCGAAGACGAGCAGGATGAACAGTGCGCAGAGGAGTCGGCCGCGTCGGCGGAATCGGGCCAGTAGCGGCTCGAGAGCGGCGAGCGTGAAGGCCACGTTCTGCCCCGACACAACCAGCAGATGCGAGAGTCCGGCGGCCCGGAAGTCGTCGCTGGTCGTCGGCGATTCGTCGCGGGAGTCGCCGAGGATGAACCCGGCGAACAGCGACCGCCGTTCTTTGGGAAGGACATCGGCGCTTCGCATCAGCGATGCACGAACCGAGTTCGCGAGCCGGAAGAGCGGTGCGCCGGATCGCGTGGCATCGATCGCTGACACGGCGAGCCGTCCGGCCACATGGCGGGCCATCATCCAGCCCGGCACAGGTGCGGTGACGGCCGATATCGAACCCGTCATGTGGAGCACATCGCCGGCACTGCGCGCCGCCAAGCGCACCGCCGGTTGTCCTCGGGCACTGGCCAGGAGGTGCTTGCCTCCGACCCGCACATCGGCCTGGACCTGGCCGAACTGCGATGCCGGATCGCTCAGGAGCACCGCTGAGCCGGTCCAGCGCCCGGCCGCCCGTGGCTCCAAGCCTGCCAGCGACCGGGCCGCAAGCAGCGATGCCAGCAGCGCCAGCGCCACGATGAGAAGTTCGACGCGCGGCCGGATTGCGGCGGCGACGAGCACCGATGCGACAACGAGCATCGGCACCGGACGGGCCCAACGAGCACCGACCGCGGCGGCCACCGCACACAGCACCACGCCCCGATCGGGCAGCAGCCGCGGGCTCATACGCGCACCCGAGGCTTGAGGGCGGCGAGCTTCGCGTCGCCGATACCAGGCACGTCGAGAAGCTGGGTGACCGTCCGGAACCGCCCGTTGCGAATGCGGAACTCGATGATCGCGGCCGCCGTGGCCGGACCCACGCCAGGCAACAGGTCGAGCTCGGCCGACGTCGCCGTATTGAGGTCGACAGGGGCAACCGTCGTGGACGCAGCCGACCGGTCGGCACCGCTCGCCGAGGGCGTCGACGCCCGGGTGGGTGCGGTGATCGTCGGTGCCGGCTGACCAAACCGCGGGAAAGCCACCCGTTCGCCGTCGACGACTCCTTCGGCCAGGTTCACCGAGTCGAGATCAGCATCGGCTGCGGCGCCGCCCGCGGCCGCAAGCACATCGTCGACCCGGGCGCCGGCCGGCAGCAGGTACACGCCGGGCCGGGCTACTGCGCCAGCCGCATGAACGGCAACAAGCGACGTGGTGGTGCTCGTGGGTTGAGACGACCCTGCGGTCGGTGCCGCTCCCGGCAGGCCGGCAACGCCCGTCCCCGCCCCGATCGTGCCGGCCACGAGCGGCAGTCCGCCCGTCGGCGGCAACGCCGCGACCACCGGCGTGGATGCGGCTGCATGTTCGGACTGACGCTCCAGCGCCCGGCCAACGACCGAGCCGCCGATCGCCACGAGCAGCACTGCGACCGTTGCGATCACTGTACCGACCGACCGGGTTCGGGAGCGTCCACGACGGTTGCGACCCGACCGTGTTTCTGGGTCGCCGGACGAACCCGAATGGAGACGCCACGCGCCCACCGACATCGAGGCCGATCTGGCGCGGTCGCGGAGCCAACCGGTCAGCTGGGTCAGGCGATGGCGGAGATCCCTCGGCGGATCGGGCCGCGGCGGCCAGTCAGCAGGCGCAGCGCCGGGACCTGCGGGACGGAACGGGGAACTCGGCACGTGCCCTCCGTGAGTCTCGGCGCGCCTCAGCGGCGCACGACAGGACTTGCAGGGGGAGGTCAGCGGAGCGGCAGATCGACCTTACGGGACAAGGGGGCGAGCCGGGGAGGGGCCAGACGCGCCTGCGTCGGTCCAGCCGTGCGATCCCGCGAGCCGCGTCTCCCACACGGCCTCGACCTCGAAGGGGATACGCCGGTATGCCGCCCAGTGCGCATAGCCGCGGCCTCGTGCGCGCACGTATGCCCCGATGTACCGCACGAGGAAGCCCCATACGCCGTACTGACGGAACTGGCGGACGTGCACCGACTCGTGGTGCAGAAGCTCCTCGAACCCGGCGGACTCGGCCGCCTTGCGGGTCACGATCACGAGCCGGCCGAGCGTGATCCCGTCCGCGCCAGGTGGAACGGGCCCACCCTCCCAGAGCCAGAAGTCACCGGTGCGTCGAGGGCGTCTCAGAACCGCTGCGCCATCAGAACAGCTGCGCCGTCAGCTTGCGGCGCAACGCCGGTACCCGCGGATCGTCGGCCATGACGGCCAGAAGATCCAAGTAGCGCTGCCTGGCCGTCTCATCCGCCTTCACCCTCGGCAGCAGGCTCTCGAGCTCGGCGACGGCGTCGTCGTGATCGGAATCGGGGCCTGCGGCGATCCGGGCGGCCGCCGCGATCCGCTGCACATCGGCCGTCTCCGGGATGCGGGACAGCAACTGGAGCGCCTCTTCGGCCCGCTCGTCGGCGACCAGCATCTCGGCCAGCGCGACGACGCCCGCCACGTTGCCGGGCTCGAGGTCGAGAGCCGACCGCAGCTTGGCCTCGTCGTTGGCCGCAATGCCCTCTTCGACGAGCACCTCGGCCGGGCTTTTCGCCGGCACGAGCTTCGCGACCCAGGCCTTGATCTGCGCCTCTGGGATCGCGCCGATGAACGACTCGGCGATCTTGCCGTCGATGACGGCGAAGACGGCAGGGATCGACTGCACCTGGAACACCTGCCCGATCCTCGGGTTCTCGTCGACGTTCACCTTGGCCAGCACGACATCGCCGCCGGTCGCGTCGATGACCTTCTCGATGATCGGTCCGAGTGTCCGACACGGCCCGCACCAGGGCGCCCAAAGGTCGATCACAACCGGTACGGAGGCGGATTTCTCCACGACCTCGGTCTGGAAGGTGGCATCGGTGACATCGACATAAGCCATGCGCCGAGGGTACATCGGGCTTCGCTGGAGCGAGCCGCGAGCGACCGCCGGGTAGGTTGTGCCCCCATGCCCGAACCGGCCACGACCGATACCCCGAACCCGCCGGATGGCGCGCCCGGCGACCCACCTGGTGTTCGGGTCGCCGCGGTCACCGCATGGATGGAAGCGAACATCCCCGGCGCGGAAGGTCCGCTGCGCTTCGATCTCGTCGCCGGCGGCCGCTCCAACTTCACCTACCGGGTCGACGATGCCGCCGGGAACACCTTCGTCCTGCGCCGCCCGCCGCTCGGCCATCTCCTCCCTTCGGCCCACGACATGGGCCGTGAGTTCCGGATCATCTCGGCGCTCGGGCCGACCGTGGTCCCCGTCGCACCGGCACTTGGCATGTGCACGGACGAATCGGTCGCAGACCGGCCGTTCTACGTGATGCGCTTCGTCGACGGCCACATCCTTCGCTACGTCGAGGATGCCGCAGCGTTCACCGAAGCGCAGCGGGCCACCGCGAGCGAGTCCGTCGTCGATGTCCTTGCCGATCTCCATGCGCTCGACCCCGACGCCGTCGGCCTCGGGCAGCTCGGCAAGCGCGACGGTTACATCGAACGTCAGCTCAAGCGCTGGCACACGCAGTTCACGCAGTCGAAGACTCGCGAAGTGCCACTCGTCGACGAGGTCTTCGAACGTCTGCGCGCATCCATTCCTGAGCAGCAGGCCGTCGGCATCGTCCACGGCGACTACCGCCTCGACAACACCATGGTGGGCGACGACGGGCGCATCGTCGCCGTCCTCGACTGGGAGATCTGTACCCTCGGCGATCCGCTCGCGGACGTCGGCCTGCTCATGGTCTACTGGCCGGAACGGACCGACGTGAACCTGCCGCTCGGTGCCGCAGCCACCCTCGCAGACGGCTTCCTCAGCCGCAAGGCGATGCGAGACCGGTACGCGGCGAGGTCGCCGCTCGACCTCTCGCATCTCGACTACTACGTCGCCTTCGGCTACTGGAAGCTGGCTTGCATCCTCGACGGCGTCTACACCCGCTACAAGACTGGCGGCATGGCCGACGACGGGTTCGACTTCACCACATTCGGCGAGCAGGTACATCGCCTCTCCGAGGGCGCGGCCTCCGCCCTCGAAACACTCGGGTCCAAATGACAAGCGCGCTTATTACCTGGGAGAACGACGTTCCGCAGGGGCTGCGCGACCCGCTGCTGCTCGTGGCCATGGACGGCTGGATCGACGCCGGCTTCGGCGCGGCAACTGCCATGGGCAGCCTCAAGGCGCAGATCCGCACGAATCGACTCGTCCGCTTCGACACCGACGAGCTCCTCGACCAACGCGCCCGGCGTCCGGTGATGCGTCTCGTCAACGGCGTCAACACCAACGTGAAGTGGCCGCGCCTGCAGCTGCGCCATGGCCGCGACACGGCCGGCCAGGATGTGCTCGTGCTGACCGGGCCCGAGCCCGACTTCCGCTGGAACCGCTTCACCGAGGCGCTGATGGAGTTGGTCGACACGTTGGGCGTGCGGATGTGCATCGGCTTCGGTGCATTTCCGGCGGCAGCACCGCACACGCGGCCCGTTTCGCTGGGGGCGACGGCGACGACCAGCGAACTGGCTGAACGTGTCGGATTCCTGGAAGCGGCGTTCGACATCCCGGCCGGCGTGCAGGCGGCGATCGAAAGGGCCTTCGCCGAAGCCGGCAAGCCCGCGGTGGGGGTGTGGGCGCGGGTTCCCCACTACGCCGCAACCATGCCGTTCCCAGCCGCTGCGGCTGCGTTGCTCGACTGTGTGGCCCGCCTCAGCGGTCTGGTCGTCGACACTTCTGAGCTGCACAACGCCGGTGCAGCCGCGATCCAGCAGATCGACGCACTCGTCCGCAACAACCCCGAGCACGTCGAGATGGTCCGCAACCTCGAGAAGCAGATCGATAGCGAGGACACGATGCGCGGCGCCACTTCGCCGACGCTCGCGCGCGACCTCGAGAACCTGCCGAGCGGCGATGAGCTCGCGGCCGAGCTCGAGAAGTTCCTCCGCGAGCAGTGAGCCCGCACTGCGCTCGTATGCCCACAGAGCTCGTATGCCCACAGAGCGTCTTTCGAACCAGGAGTCCCCACCACATGATCCCCGAATCGTTCCCTGCGTTCATCGCCGTGAAGTCCGACGGCCCCGATGGCAAGCCCCTCGTCACCCGCGGCATTGATGTTCTGCGCGCAGACGAGCTTCCGGCCGGCGACGTCACGGTTCGGGTGCACTGGTCGAGCGTGAACTACAAGGACGCGCTGGCCACACTGGCCAACGGCGGGGTGGCACGCATCTCGCCCCTCGTGGCCGGCGTTGACCTCGCAGGCATCGTCGTGGCCGTCGACGGTTCCGCGTCCGTATCGGTCGGCGACGAAGTGATCGCCCACGGCAACGACATCGGCGTCGCCCGCCACGGCGCGTACGCGCACTACTGCCGCCTGCCCGCGGAGCAGGTGATCGCGCTCCCCCAGGGGCTGTCTTTGCGTGACGCGATGGCCATCGGTACGGCCGGGTTCACCGCGGCGCAGTCGGTCGACGCCCTCGAACGTCACGGCCTCACGCCCGACGACGGGACCGTGCTCGTCACCGGTGCGACCGGCGGTGTCGGATCGACTGCCGTCGGCATCCTGGCCCGGCGCGGGTACACGGTGGCCGCGAGTACGGGAAAGGCCTCGGAACACCCGTATCTGGAGGCGCTGGGGGCGAGCGAGATCCTCGACCGGGCGGAGACGTCGGCGGAGAGCAGTCGCCCGCTGGAGAAGGAACGGTGGATCGCGGCGGTGGACTGCGTCGGCGGTTCGACCCTCGGCTACGTGCTGAGGACGCTGCGATACGGTGGCGCTGTCGCGGCATCCGGGCTCACCGGCGGGAGCGGTCTGCCCACCACCGTCCTTCCGTTCATCCTGCGCGGGGTCGCGCTGCTCGGGATCGACTCGGTGCAGCTCGGTATGGCGCATCGACGGGCGATCTGGCACCGGTGTGCGACCGACCTCCGCCCGGTCGGCCTCGACGGCGACATGGTCGTCGAGATCGGCCTCGACGGGTTGGAGGACGCGCTGACCGCAATTCGAGCCGGAAATGTGCGCGGCCGCACCCTCGTACGCGTGTCCTGACGGCGGCGGGCCACGCCTCCGCTTCGCGTCCGCGCCGGACACTCGGTCGGATGTCCCCCGGCCTGGCCGCCCTCATGCGACCCGCGCTACCGTCGCCCATGCGCGTTGACGGAGGAATCGGATCGGACTGGACCAGGGCAGGAGAGGGCGCGGCGAAAGCCGAGGCGGCCGGCTACGACGGTGCCTGGGCCGCCGAGACCAGTCATGACCCGTTCCTGCAACTCGGTGCCGCGGTCGCGGCCACCTCGACGATCCAGCTCGGCACGAACATCGCCGTGGCCTTCGCCCGCAACCCCATGACGCTGGCCGTGCAGGCCAACGACCTGCAGTGGCTCTCAAAGGGTCGCTTCATCCTCGGCCTGGGGAGCCAGATCAAGCCGCACATCGAGAAGCGCTTCTCGATGCCGTGGTCGAGCCCCGCCGCCCGCATGCGGGAATTCGTCCTTGCCATGCGCCACATCTGGTCATGCTGGAACGAGGGCACAAAGCTCGAGTTCCGCGGCGACTTCTACAAGCACACCCTCATGAGCCCGTTCTTCAACCCGGGCACGAACCCGTACGGACCGCCGAAGGTGATGCTGGCCGGCGTGGGCGAACTGATGACCGAGGTTGCCGGCGAGACGTGCGACGGGTTCCTTGCGCACAGCTTCACCACCGAGCGCTACCTCACCGAGATCACGTTGCCGGCGCTGGAGCGGGGCATGGCGAAGTCGGGCCGGGCACGGAGCGACTTCCAGATCAGCATGCCGGTGTTCGTGGTCACGGGTCGCGACGACGCCGAAGTCGATGCAGCAAAGGCCGGCACGAAGCAGCAGATCGCCTTCTACGGCTCGACACCGGCCTATCGGGGCGTACTAGAGCTACACGGGTGGGGCGACCTCCAAACCGAACTGAACGCGATGTCCAAGCAGGGCAAGTGGGTGGAGATGGGGCAGGCACTCGACGACGAGGTGCTCGACGCCTTCGCCGTGGTGGCCGAACCGGACAAGATTGCAGCGGGCTTGTTGGATCGGTTCGGCAAGAAGGTCGACCGTCTGTCATTCTATGCGCCGTACGCGCTCGGGTCCGGACTCCTCGAGGGCGTCCTCGGGCAGCTGAAGACCGCCTGAGGGTCTTGTCCCGGCAGCGCGAACAGCGCGACTAGCTTTCACTACTCTTTGCGGTCAATCAGTGGCGCCTTCGCGTCGATGAACGGGGATGCCTATGTTCGGAGCCAGACGAACTACTCGTACGTGTGCGGTCGCTCTTGCGATCGGTGCCCTGTCCGCGGTGGCGGGCGGGCCGGGAAGCGCACAGACGAGTGAGCCCGGCTGGCTCCAGATCATCAACGCCTACCGCACCAGTTCTGGTCTACCCCGTGTGTCGGAGGACCAAACATGGATGGGCGGTGTCACCAAGCACGCCGTCTACCTGGCGATGACCGGATCGATGGTCCACGGTGAGGATCCGACCAGTCCGTTCTACACACCAGACGGAGCTGCTGCGGCCGAAAAGTCGGTTCTCGGCGGCTGGCGCGGGAGCATCCGGTCTGATCGCGACCTCATCGACGGGTGGATGACGGCTCCCTTCCACGCCATGCACTTCTTCGAACCACGCCTCCAACGCATCGCATTCGCGTCGAACCGGGGCACGCCGGGAGCCTCCCTCGACTCCTCCGCGGTCCTCGATGTCGTCCATGGGCTCGGAAGCAAGGTGATCGCCGATCGGCCCGTCACGTTCCCAGCCGATGCCAGCACGACTCCACTCACTACGTTCGTCGCCGAGACGCCGAACCCGCTCACCAACTGCCCCGGTTACTCCGCACCCGCCGGGCTGCCTCTGCTGGCCATGTTCCCGAATGCCCCAGGGACGGCCACGGCGGAGCTCACGGTCGGCGGCCACGCGGTAGAGACTTGCCTCATCGACGCGGGCTACGTGAATCCGGATGCAGACGCGCAGAAGACAGCACGGTCGTTGCTCACCCAGAAGAACGCCGTCGTCATCGTTCCCCGCCTGCCCCTTCAGCCCGGCGCCACTTACACCGCGCGGGTCGCGACCGCGGCCGCCGGCACGATCGAATGGTCCTTCACGGTCCAGGCCGAAGGCGGAGTGCTTCCGGCGCCCAGCGCCAGCCCGGTCGCGCTCTATCCGCCGGTGAAGCTGCTCGCGCTCCGTCCGAAGAAGTAGCGGAGCGCAGGTCAGCGCGCTTCGATCGTCACCGAAGTGATCGTGACCGGTTCCTTCGGGGCCCCGTCTCCGACGCCGAGCGCGTCGATCGCCTTGACCACGTCGTCGCCGGAGGTCAGCTGTCCGAAGAGCGAATACGAAGGCGGTAGCTGCTCTCCCTGCGGCCCCGAGATGATGAAGAACTGGCTGCCGTTCGTGTTCGGCCCGGAATTGGCCATGGCCAGCGACCCGAACTTGTATTCCCCCGCCTTCGGCAGCTCGTCCGCGAAGTTGTACCCCGGCCCACCCAGGCCGGTCCCGAGCGGGTCGCCGCCCTGCAGGACGAAACTTGGCACCACTCGGTGGAAGCCGATTCCGTCGAAGTAGTGGTAGCGGGCCAAGAACACGAAGCTGTTGACGGTGATCGGTGCCTTGGTGGGGTCGAGGGCGAAGATCATCGTGCCCTTGTTCGTGACCATGGTGGCGACGTACTTCTTGGCGACGTCGATGCAAACGGTTGGTGCGACATCGAACTTCTGGGTCTTCGGGCTCGAGCCGTCGGCGGCCGGACAGGGCACGGCAACAGGTGCGGCGCTGTCCGCGGCTACGGCGCTGTCCGCGGTTACGGCGCTACCCGCGGTTGCCGTGACATCCGTGGTTGCGGTGGTGTCCGTGGACGAGTTGGAGCTGCACGCCGGGAGCACCAGCAGCGCGGCGGAAGCAAGGAGGAGGGGAAGTCGACGCATTCCCGTCACCGTACTGGCCGATTTGGTCGCTCTTGGCGATCAGTCGTTGCGCGGTGCGGACCCGGCGAGCGGTGCACGACGACGCCCATTCGTCAGGAGAAACGTCGACGCGCGAACTACCGCAGCGCAGCGTGCTCGCCACGAACAGGTCGGGGTAGCTGGGTGCCCGTTCGCTGACTGCGTTGCCGAACCGCGAGCAGCACAGATGGTTGGCGGTACTCCGAAAACGCCGGGGACTGGTGGCGCCGTGGGACGGGGGGTACCACACCGGCC
>JAYUDQ010000384.1:0-1848 GCA_043739745.1 Acidimicrobiia bacterium
GCTGCGTTGCGTGAGCACCGCCTCGCGACTCCAGCGTGAAGCTGTTGCTTGATCAGAACCTGTCACGACGACTCGTCGGACGCCTGAGCAACGAGTACCCGGGTAGCGGCCACGTCACGGAGGTCGGTCTGGACATAGCAAGTGATCGAGCGATCTGGGAGTACGCGGGGGAGCGCGATTATGTCATCGTCTCGAAAGACACCGACTTCCGACAGTTGGCATTTCTCTACGGGCCGCCTCCGAAGGTGGTCTGGCTGCGCGTCGGCAACGTGTCGACGTCGGTGATCGAGGGCTGTCCCGACCCAGGCCGAGGCGAAGATGCTCGAGGCCAAGCTCAAGCTCTCGATGGGCGGCGCTCCCTCGAACCGGGACACGCATTCGGTCGCCGAAGTGGTCGCCGGCTACATCTCCGACGGCGTGACGCGCCTGTCGCCTGCTCGGCGCGCTCGACCGCAGCGACGGAGAACACCCAGTGGCCGGCGCCCGGGATGATCGGCCGAACCGGCGAACTGCCATTGCGAACGGCGCGCTTCAGCGACTCCGGATGCAGCCCCCAGCGATGGGCGAGCTCCTCGGTCGTCAGCGTCAGCCGGCCGCCGAGTTGGGTGATGTCGATGAGCCGATGCGTGGCGGTCTCCTGATGGATCTTCAGGAGCTGCTGCCGCGAAACGTCGATGTCGTCACCGAGCGCGGGCGTTCGCCCAAGTGATCAGCCGGCGTTTGCTAGTCGGGTTTCGTAGTCGTTAGCGAGGTCGCGTAGTGCTTGGCTGCAGTCGCCAGTGAACGACGATCCGTGCATCAGCGCGAGTGTGGTCGGCTCGAGGTCGGCGAGTTTGCGCATCGTTGGAGCGGTGTTCGGTGTGAGGCAGCTCGCACCAAAGACATCCTCGGCGAACGCTGCCAACGTGACGATGTCGTCGCTGGTGGTGGCGGGGCCGTTGCCGAAGTGGGTGAACAGATCGCCGCACAGCAGAGTGCCCGTGGTCTGGTCGAAGAGCACGCGCGCCTCCCAGCCGTGTGGCACGTGAGGCGTGTCGATGTGGACGATGCTGTGCCGCCCGAGTTCGATGACCTGACCGTCGGCCAACGGCAGCGGGGCGCGGTCGGCGAGATCGTTCAGCGACACCATGCACCCGAGCCCGCCGTGGGCGACCTGAGCCTCAGGCGCCGCGGCAAGGAACAGGTTCATCGAACCACACTCGTCAGCCTCCACGTGACCGAACGTGATCCAGCGGAGCGTGTCGAGTGGCAGCACCGTCGCAATCGCTTCCGACACGAGCGGGAACATCGCCCGCGGGCCGGTGTGGAACAGCAATGGCTGATCGTCATCGATGAGGAACTGGTTGAACGTGAAGCCGGTGGGGCCGACCTCGGGAACGAAGGTCGAGAGTCGGTAGATGCCATCGGCGATCTCGTTGACAGTGGTCTCCATGGTGTGTCCTTTGTGATTGTTGTTCGAGGTGTTGGTTGAGGTCAGAGCGGAAGCGGGTGGCGCAGGATGCCGTCGCCGTGGCCGCGCTCGGCGAGGATCGTGACGAAGTCGATCGCATCCATGTGCACGTGCTCGCCACCGGAGCCTGCGGCATAGCGACCACCCGCCGGGCCATCGAGTTCGAGTGTGAACGGCTCACCGTGGGTGCCCGCCCACTCGGCGATGATGTCGGCCATGATTCGACCGTCGTGGTTGGCATCGGCGTCGAACGGCTTGCCGGTCGCGTGAGCGAGGTCGATCCGGTGCATCCACACGTCGCGGGTGAAGCCGATGTCGAACAGGTAGGCGACGGGCTGACGTCCGACAGGCGCCGGCAACTTCAACAGTGGCAGCTTGGCGATCGGCCGGGGCAGCTT
>JAYUDQ010000385.1:0-12362 GCA_043739745.1 Acidimicrobiia bacterium
GGCTCACCACCCTCCTTCTCGGGGGGCGGGGAGCCGATGCGGGCGATGGTTGGGGCAGGCCGCCGACCGTCGGACAGCCGGGCTTCAAGCTCCGACCACGTCTTCGGCCCGTGCGACCACCCCATGGTTTGACAGTGTAGCGAACACCTGTTCGGTCTTGTCAAGCTCGGTCGAAGTCGAATCGAAGCCGCCGTCGAACGGGCGAGCGTCGCGTCTCCCGCCCCGGGCTGGTCCGCCAAGCCCCACTGCGCGAGGGTGTCGCCCATGACATCGGGGGCAGCATCGGGATCACTGGTCGGCAGCGCGTCGGGACATCAGGGTCCGTTGAGCCACATCCGGATCTGCGACCTGTCCGGCCAGCTTGCCGGGGCCGGTGCCACCCGCATCCTCGCCACCTTCGGTGCGCAGGTCATTCGTGTCGAGGACCCCGTCACCAAAGGACTGTGGGACATCGTGCGGTCGCTTGGCCCCGCGATCAACGGCGACTATTCGAACGAGGGCGGCTCGGGCTTCAACAACCACAACGTCGAGAAATACGGCATCACCCTGAATCTGCGCACGGAGCGGGGCCGAGACCTGCTGGCCGAGCTCGTCCGCCAGAGCGACGCCGTGACCGAGAACTTCTCCGCAGGCGTGATGCGGCGCCTCGGCTTCGGCTACGAGCAGCTGAAGGAGCTGAAACCGGACATTGTCTATGTGTCGAACTGCGGCTTCGGGCAGGTCGGGCCCTACGCGTCGTTCAAGTCGTGGGGACCGGTAGCCCAGGCCGTCGGAGGCGTCACCTTCGCGTCTGGGCTACCCGGCGAGGAACCAGCCGGCTGGGGCTATTCCTACATGGACCATACGGGTGCATATCTCATGGCCGTCGCGCTGCTCAGCGGTCTGATCCATCGCCGCCGCACCGGTGAGGGGCAGTGGATCGACATGTCGTGCACGGAAGCCGGCGCGTCTCTGGCCGGACCGGCCATGCTCGATGCCACCGTGAACGGTCGTCCGCTGCGTCGCGAAGGTATGCCGAACTCCAACCGCAGCCAATTCCCCCGCATGGTCCCGCACGGGATCTACCCGACGAACGAGCCCGACCGCTGGGTCGCGCTGGCCTGCACGACCGACGAGGCGTGGGCGAAACTCGCACCCGTGCTCGGATGGCGTGGCGGGTCCCTCGCTTCAGTTGGTCAGCGCCTTGTCGACGAGGACGCGATCGATGGCGCCGTCATTGCGTACACGTCGGAGCGCAGCCGCGCTGAGGTGGTCGCCGCGCTGGCACCACTCGGATTGGCGGTGACGGCGGTGCGCACGCCGCCGGAGCGGATCGACGACGATCCTGAATCGGCCGCGTGGGGTCTCTGGCCGACCGCGCATCACAGCAAGCACGGCGACATCCGCGTCGACGGGCTTCCGGTCCACCTGTCCAGAACCGACTGGCACATCGAACGAGGCGGGCCGCTGCTGGGAGAGGACAACGAGCGTGTGCTTACGAATCTGCTGGGCGTCGATCCTGAAGAGCTACCCGAGCTGCGCGCACAGGGCGTGATCTGAGATGGGACCCCTCGACGGCATCCGCGTCATCGAAGTGAGCCACCCGCTCTGCGCATGGGCCGGGAAGCTGATGGCCGACATGGGCGCCGACGTCATCGTTGTCGAACCGCCCGGTGGAAGTCCTATGCGTACATATGCTCCGTTCGCAGACGACGTGGAGGGCCAGGAGAACAGCCTGTACTGGTGGCACTACAACACGTCGAAGCGTGGGGTCGTGCTCGACCGTTCCTCTACAGAGGGCGAGGCCGCATTGGCGGACCTCGTCGCGTCAGCTGACGTGTTACTCAGCGCAGAGCCGCTGTCATCGTTCGGGGCCGCCAACCCGCGCCTCATCACCGTCTCGATGACCGCGCCTGCGCCGATCACCGACCTCACCATCCTCGCCGCTGGCGGCCCGGTGCACGCAAGTGGCTACGACGACCATTCGCTACCGCCCGTGCGCGGTGGGGGCAATCAGGGCTTCCACACTGCATCGCACTGGGCCACGATCGCGACACTCGTCGCCATCCTCGAACGCGAGGAGTCGGGCCAAGGCCAGCACATCGACGTCGATGCCGTCGCAGCCGCGCAGGTCACTACCGAGGTGAGCACCTACGGCTGGCTCGCCTGCGGCTACTTCACCGAGCGCCAGACCGGGCGTCATGCCGCCAACGCGCGCACTTCGCCGACGCAGCTGCGCTGTGCCGACGGGCTCTATGTGAACTCGGGGGTCATCGCCCGTCGCGGCCCGGAGTTCGAGGCCACGCTGCGCTGGCTCGAAGAGGTCGGCCTGCGCGACACCTTCGAGATGTCCGTCTTTCTCGAGATGGGCGCGCAGCGGGCCGTGCTCACGATGGCCGACTTCGCCAACGACCCCGAGGCACAGCTCATCGCCGAAGCTGCCCGTTCGGCGCAGGCCTATGTCGCCGAACATATGACTGCATACGATTTCTTCATGAGCGCGCAGCGTCACGGCCTCACCGCCGGGATCATCTACTCACCCGACGAAGTGCTGGCCGATCCGCACTTCATCGCCCGCGGTTGGCCGACGCAGGTCGAGCACCCCGAGCACGACCGCACGGTCACCTATGCCGGGCAGCCGTACCGCTTCACCGGCACGCCGTCGGGCATCGCACACCGCGCGCCTCGTCTCGGGGAGCATCAGGAGCTCCTCAACGGGGTCTGACCGGACTCACCAGAGCGCGTCGGCAACGAGAGCTTCCAGACGCAGGATCGACCGGTGCAGGCTCGGCGAGCTTGTGCGGGCCTGCGACGGGTCTCAATGATCCCGACCGAACTCGACAACGAACGCTGCGTATTCCGGGCCAACACGACGGCCTGATCCGACCCTCGGCAACATGCCCTTTCGTATCGTGCTCGGACTCCGGCTACACGCCTCAAGCACCGCGCCCTTCGGATCGACGAGTGCATCTGGGCTCGGCGGAAGCGTGTTTCTCCGAACCCGGAAGAAAGTGGAGAACGCTTCGGAATCGGCGAGGAGCCAAGACTCGACCGATCGAACGGCTATGCGAACCGCGAGTACACGGCTGCCCGGCCCGTCGCCCCGAACCTTGTCGATCAGACCCGGCACACACTCGACGCCATCATCGTCGTCCCAGTCCCGCAGCACGAGGAACGGCTGGCGATTCGATGGTTGGTCCCAGCGCATGAGATTCGCATCCAGCCGAGCTTTTCCCGCTGGGATGGGCCCGCGCCGCGGAGTACGCCCAAGCAACCGAACCAGCTTCTCGGCGACCGGCACGTCAGTCGAGCCCTCCACTGCGTGATCACTTCCGAACGGCTACGAGAACTTCAGAAATGACAGTTGGTAGATGGACTCCGGGGTGAGCGCCTTCGCTAGTGCCTCCTGGAGGTTGAATCCGCTCTCGATGAAGCTGCGCACATCCGCAAGTGAACTAGCGAGCGCCGCAGTCGTGCCTTCGTCGCTCGGCGTGAGCAGCAGCACCTCGTCGAGGCCAAGGCCGTCATCCAACAGGAGATCGGAGGCATGCGTGGTCGCTATCGCCTGGCGTCGCGTCGCTTTCGTCGCTCTCGCCATGATGGTCGGCAACTGTCTGACGACCTCTTCGTGGAGCGAAAGTTCTGGCTCCTCAAGCAGAATCGGGCCAGTTTGTGTAGCGAGCGCCGAGATGGGGACGATGGTCATCGTCGCGAATCAACTCGAGTGTCTCAAGCTGTGGAACGGCCAGGCGCAGCGCAGCGTTGATCACCCCGAGCCGGCGGTTGCGGTCCGCGTCCGTAGCACGGCCGACCCGTGACAGGAAGTCGCCACCAAAGGGGTCATCAACGCGATCAGTGCTTCGCTCGGGATCCCGGATGATTTGGGGTACCAGGTGCAGATACCGAACCGAGGCAAGGAAGTCGCTGACGTCGCGGAACTCGGCGTTCGAGCTGACCTGCTCCAATGCCGTCTGCGTCAATCGTTCCGAGTCTTCGTCATCCGTTTGGTACGGACGGGAAAGGACAGGCGCGCCGAGGTGGCGCACCACCTCCGAGACGACGACCGGCCGATGACGGCCCGTCTTCTCGGCCGTGAAGGTCAGCTCGTACTCCCAGCGGAGCGGCATCGAATCGTCGCCAAGAGCGACGGACAGCAGGACCCGGGACTTGTTGAAGTTCCGCGCCGCAAGGTTTCGTATCCGCTTCATGCCGCCTCGGTCGCGAACGGCCTTCTGGAGACCGCCTCCATCGAGAGTCAGGTCCTGCAAAAGGCGGAAGGCGTCGAGCAGATTCGACTTACCGGACGCGTTCGGCCCGAAAACGAACAAGCGTGGACCCACGTCGATGTCGACATGTTTGAAGTTGCGCCCGTTGCGGAGTTCGAGATGGGTGATCTGCATGGTTGGCCTTCGGGTTGGCACTGCTCCGTCGGAGTCTCGCGAACGTTGGGCGCTTCGGCGTTCACCTCGGCGCTCATTTGCGAGAACTGTCAGTTCGCCAACTGAACGGACACCTCGTAGGGTCCTCCGTATGGCCGTCACCACGCCCAGCACCGCACCGCCCAACGCCTCGCCGCCCAGCCCGCGCACCTCCCGCTCGCCGTGGGCCGTGTTCGCCATCACGTCGATCGGCACCATCATCACCACGCTCGACCTGTCGATCGTGAACGTGGCCTTCTACGACATCGGCAAGGGCTTCTCGAACGCCCGGGCGGCGACGCTGTCGTGGGTCGTCACGGCATACAACATCGGCTTCGGAGCGCTGCTCATCATCGGCGGGCGAACCGCCGATCGCCTCGGCCGCAAGCGCATCTTCCTCATGGGCACGGCCGGGTTCGTCGCCGCATCCGTGCTGTGCGGCATCGCGCCGAACGTGCAACTCCTCATCGCCGGACGTGCGCTGCAAGGCATCGCCGCGGCCTTCCTCACACCGTCGACGCTCGGCCTCCTCCTGCCTGCGTTCCCGCCCGGGAAGCGCACACAGATCGTCTCGTTGTGGGGTGGCATGGGCGCGCTCGGGGTGGCTGCCGGTCCAGACCGTCGGCGCCCTGCTGATCGAGTACTTCGGCTGGAGAGCGGCCTTCTACGTGAACGTGCCGGTCTGCTCCGTCGCCCTCATCGGCGGCTGGTTCATCCTCACCGAGACGCCGCGTCAGGTCAGCGCGCACAGGCCAGATTTCCTCGGCGCAGCCATGATCACCGTGTCGCTGGCGTCACTGGCGCTGGCCATCTCCGAAGGCAACCGGTGGGGCTGGGGTTCTGTCACGACAATTGCCATATTCGCCCTTGCAGCGGCGTTGATCCCGGCCTTCATCCAGCGCTGTCGACGCCATCGTGAACCGATCGTCGACCTTGCGCTGTTCGGCTATCGGACGTTCTCGCTCGCCAGTGCAAGCCTGCTGTTGTTCAATGTCGGCTTCTCCGCGGCGATCCTCATGAACATCTTGTTCCTGCGGAACATCTGGCACTACTCAGTACTCGCCGCCGGTCTCACGACGTGCTGGGCCTCGATCATGGTTGCCCTCACTGCGGGTCAAGCCGGACGGCTCGCCAATCGCATCGGGTTCCGACCGGTGCTGCTGCTCGGTGCCACGCTCTACTCGGTGGGAACGATCCTGTTGATGGTCCGCGTCGGGACCACACCGGACCGTTGGAAGTTCGTGCCATCGATGTTCATCATGGGCGTCGGCATCGGCTGTACGTTCCCGGTCCTCGGCGCGGCATCGGTGTCCGAACTTCCACCGCTCAGCTACGCAACCGGTAGCGCCATCAACACGACGGCCCGGCAGGTAGGCGGAGTGATCGGCGTTGCGACGCTTGTGGCCGTCATTGGTGATGGTGCGCCAGTGTTGTCCGACTTCTGCCGAGCGACAGTCGCTGGCTGAGTTCCTCGACACGATCACACCATCGCAGCGGCAAGCGCAGACCTGGTGCGACAAGTGGAAGGTGCAGGACCTCGTCGGCCACCTTGTGGCCGCGGCGAACATAACCGCGCCACATTTCTTCGCCGAGATGTACAAGAAGACCGGCGCGCCACTTCGGGGCAAGGAACGGGTGAAGGGGCTGAAGCTGAGGGCGACCGACGCCGACTGGCAGATCGGTGACGGGCCCGAGGTCAGCGGTCCATGCATGTCACTGATCCTGGCCATGGTCGGGCGCACCGAGGCGCTCACTGACTGCGAAGGCGAAGGGGTCGCCAAGCTGCGCGAGCGCGCGTGACCTCGCCTGCACGCATGCGCACGCGACGGTCTTCCGGGTCCTCAGGTGTGCGGAACCGCCGTTGGGACACCGGTCGCAGCCCGCACACAGGGGTTGCGAATGGTGCCGATCCCCTCGATCGTGCTCTCCAGCACCTGACCTGGCTCGAGGAAGCGCTGCGGCTTGCGGGCCATGCCGACCCCACCCGGCGTTCCCGTGAAGATGATGTCGCCCGGAAGAAGTGTCACTACACCTGACAAATACGCAATCGTGGCGGGAACGCTGAAGATCAGGTCGCTGGTACGACTCGACTGGAGCGTCTCGTCGCCGACACCGCAGGAGAGCGCAAGGTCGTCGGGGTTCGCGAACTCGTCGACAGTGACCACCCACGGTCCGGTCGGACCGAACGTCGTGAAGCTCTTGCCGAGGTTGAACTGGTTGGCCGGCGGCGTGCGCTGGACGATGCGTTCGCTGATGTCCTGGCCGACGGTGAGTCCAGCGACATAGGACCAGGCATCTGCGGGCGTTACCTGTCGGCATTGCCGGCCGATCACCGCGACCAGCTCGACTTCCCAGTCGCAGTGGTCGCTGACAAGCTCGATGTCCGCGTACGGACCGACAAGGCACGTGGGGAACTTCGTGAACGTGTTCGGGGCAGGCGGCAGCGAGGCACCGGTCTCGGCGGCATGGGCGGCGTAGTTGAGGCCAATGGCGAAGACCTGGCGGGGGCGAGGTACCGGAGCACCGAGGCTCGCCGGGTCGAATGCGGCGGCCGAGGCCGTGTCGGCCGTTGCGGCCCATTCGACGAAGTCGTCCCACTGGTCGTATGCGGACTGAGGATCGCTGCCGAAGCGGCCGCCCGACGCGGCTTCGACGTCGAGGGCCGTGGTGTCGGAGACGATCAGGACGAGTCGGTCGGCGAGGTTGGCGAGGCGCATGGCGAGGGTCTAGCGCAGCCGAGGAGGTCACTCATAGGATGCGCGTGTGGTGCCGGGGGGCGCCTATCCGAGGGGAACGCATGAGCGTCGCCATTCCGCCGACCATCGAGGCCGTCACACCCGAGTGGCTGACCGAAGCGCTGCACGAGAGCGGCGCACTCGGCCGCGCAACCTCGGTGGCGTCGGTCGAGTACGAGACGGTCGGCACGGGCGTCGGCATCCTCGGTCTTCTGGCACAGCTCACGCTGACCTACGACGGGGAGACCACCGAGTTCCCGACCACGATGGTCGTCAAGATCGCGTCGCCTCACCCTGAAACGAAGGACATCGCTCGCTTCTACGGGTTCTATACCACTGAGGTCGGCTGCTATCGGGCGGCAATGCAGCCCGGCGACGGCCTCGGTGTGCGGGTACCCGACGTGTATGCCGCACATGTCAGCGAGAACGGCGGGGACTTCGTGATCCTCATGGAGGACCTGTCCGCTTGCCGGGTGGCAGACCAGATCACAGGCGCGTCGGTGGAGGACGCCGAACACGTGATCGACCTGCTGGCCGGGTTCCACGGGCACTGGTGGCAGAACCCGTCGATGGACGAACTGCACTGGCTGCGACCGCTCGACAATCCGGCCTACCTTGCGGGCGAACAGCACTACCAGGCCCTGTGGCCGCTCTTCGCATCGCGCTATGGCGACCGTGCGACAGCATCTGCGATGGCCTGCGCCGAGCGGTTCGGTGGCCAGCTCGCGGACTTCAACCGATGGGTTGCGGCGAACCGCCCGATGACGATCGGGCATGCCGATCTCCGACTCGACAACGTGTTCTTCGACCACCCGGGCGGGACGCCGGTGATGCTGATCGACTGGCAGCTCACCGTTCGCAACATGGGGGCCTACGACGTGAGCTACTTCCTGGTGCAGTCGATGGGGAGGCAGGAACGGCTCGCACACGGGCAGGCGCTGCTGCGGCGGTGGTACGACGGGCTGCTTGCCGCCGGCGTGACCGATTACTCGTGGGAGGACGCCCGCGCCGACTACCGGCGCTCGATCCTCGGCCAGCTGAGCATCGCCGTGGTGGGCAGCTCGATGGACCCCGGCAACGATCGTGGGCGCCTGCTGTTCGACACGATGGTGCTGCGGAATCTGGCCGCCCTCGACGACGAGAATGCGGCCGAACTGCTGCTGCGCTGACGGGTCGGTGGCCGACCCGGCTCACGCATAGCTCGCCTCGATCCACCACGCACCTCCTTCCAGTACGGCCAGATGGGCCTCGCCAGCTGCAGTGACGAGCTGCATTCGGGCCTGGCGATGGTGCGCATGCACGTCCCACCAGCGTTGGTCGAGCGGCCACGGTCCGGCCCAGGCCACGACATCGGCCCATCGGTCGGCGGTCTGCAACGGTGATCTCGCGACGGCAACTCGCGAAGGGACGGCCGTGGCTTCACCTCTCCCACTCACCCCGACCGGTGCGCCCCGAGCGTCGACCACCTGTGCGGGCAACGGCAGCGGATGCACCACGGTCGGCCATGGCTTGGGGATGCGACCCGGCCAGGGATGGGACGCGTCTGGAGGCGCGATGCGCTGATCACCCCAGGGCACGAGGGCGACGAAGTCGATCGGCCGCCGACCGCCCGAGGGCACGACCGTGGTGACCGCATCCGGACCAAGCAGGCCCTGCACCCGGGCGAAGGCGCGGGCGGCGCGCTCGTCGGCCGCGCTGACGCCGCCCCACAGGCCGAGCTGGCGGCCGACGTCGGGCTCGACCTCGTCGGGCACCAGCCGCAACAGCACGATCCCGCCCGTGGTGCGCTCCTCGCGCTCGGCGATCTGGTCGGGATCACCCGACTGGAGCCAGCCGTTCAGCTGCCAGCGCACCCGGTCGGCCAGCCCGGCCGCGGTGAGCCCGCCTGCGGCACCGGCCCGCTCGTGACGCCACAACCGGGCCAGGTGCTCACCGTGTGCCGTCTCCGCCTCGATGCTGATGCGCGTGCATGCCAGGCCGTTCGCGGCCAGTCGGTCATGCAGCTCTTCGGCCAGGCCCTTCGCCACGAATGCGGCGGTGTCGATGCGCTCGACCGGTGGGTCGAGCTCGGTCTGCACGATCAGGTCGGGGGGCGGCTTTCGAGTGGACGGAGCCCGAGCCTCCAACCCGGCCGACAGCCGCCACGCCCGTTCGCCGACCGGCCCGAAGCGGGCCAGCACGTCACCCTTCGGCAGCGCCGCGAATGCACCGAGCGTGCGGATGCCGAGGCGGCGCAAGAGGTCGACGAGGTCGACGAGCGCAAGTGCGTCGCTATCGGATGCGTCGCTGGACGACGCCCGCCGGGTGCTGCGTGCCGCCCGGGTGACGGCCCGGCCGCCCTCGACCGCTACCAGCGCGTCGATCGGGTGGTCGGCGAGGAACGCCGCTGTTGCTCCGGCGGCCACGATGACGACACCGAGTGTGCCGGTGACGATCGGCGACGCATTCTCGCCGCCCGGCGCGAAACCGACACGGAGCAACGGATTCTCACCGACCGGCGCGAAACCGTCGCGTGACCGGACCGGTGAACGTGCCGCCAACGCCGAGGCGAACGGCCCGTCGGCCACCCCGAGACGCGCCTCCACCCCGATTGCGATCAGTGCGTCGCGCACCTTGGCGGCAAGTGCCCCGTCGCCGCCGAAGTACCGCGACGGGCCGAGCGTGGGGAACTGGCACAGTCCGGGGCGGACGATCTCGATGCGGGGGGTGAACGCATCGACCGCGGCGGCGACCGGCTCGAAGGCGCGGGCATCGCGTCCCGGATCGTCGTCGACCACGACGACGTCGGGGCAGCGGCTCTGCGCCTCGCGTCGGCGCATTGCCCGGCGGACGCCATCCGCCCGGGCCGATGCCGATGCCGCAATCACCCGGTTGGCCCGCAGCACAGCGACGGGGTCAGCGGCGGACGCGGACCCGGTACGGATGGCCGCCACGACCGGCCAGTCCGGACACCACACCGCCATCGTTCGCACGGCCATACGTCACCCCGTCTGCTCGAGGTGCACAACCGGCACCAGGTGCACAGCCGACCTCGAACCATGAGCGCGCTGACCATCAGCACACAGACCATCAGCACACAGACCATCAGCCAACGCCTCGATCCGCTCCACCACGGACCGAACCAGCTCGATCGACCCCCGACGCGATCGGGCCGCCGCGCCACGGCCCTCGATCACCACCTCGGCAGTCCAACCCTGCAGGTGCCCGTGCCCGCGGTCGAGACCATCCCAACGGTGCCGCTCGACACGCACCCGCAGATCGGTGGCTTCCGGCCACCCCCCGAGCGACAGCAGGACCCCGCCACGCTCACGCGCCCGGGCCGCCAGCCGACGGGCATCCGCGGGACGCGTGACCACGCTCGGCCCGACGACCACCACATCGAGCGCATCGATGAGCGCGGCGACCACCGTGGCCGCCAGCTCAGGCGGCGGGACAGTCACGGCAACGATCCGTTCGATGGCCACACCATGCCCGGCAGCTGCGGCCAAGCCCAGCGACGGGGTGCCCACGAACGCCGCCCACGAGCCCTCCGCGGTCGCCGACGCAATCAGGGCAAGGACGAGTGACGGGCTCTCGGCCTGGACCACAGTTCCCCGCCGCAACCCGCCGAACGGCAGCAGTGCGGCCAGATCCGACCGCACCGGCAGCACCCGTTCCTTGGCCAACGTGAGCGGGCGCGTCAGCTCAGTGAGCGCCTCCAGATCCTCGACGGCGAGCGCCGCACCTCGTGCCACCGACGCAGTGTAGCGAACATTTGTTCGCTACACCCGAGGCCGAGGCGAGGCGAAACCGAGATCCAGGGTCAGCCCGATTCGCCCGCCCGTGGCGTTCGCACCCACTCTGTCGGCGGCCGCCGCACACGCACCGCCTTCGATGTCAGCTTCCACCCCACATAGAACGGCGCAGCGAACAGATCGACCAGGCCCCGCGCGCCCGTCCCCGAGAGCTGCCAGCCACGAGCCACATGCACGATCACCCCGCCCAGCCCAACTCCCCATACCCAAGGCGCCACGACACCACCGCCTGCGACAACGGCCAGCACGACCGACCCGCCCAGCCCGACCACGAGCACTCCGACGAGCTGTCCGAGCGGCGGAACGAGGACGTCCATGGCCAGGTCGGCGGCCATGCGGTCGCGTTGGGAGAACGCCCGGCGCACGAGCGGCCCCGCGAACATCTGCCGCAGCTGCACCCGTCCACCTTCCCAACGCTTGCGCTGCACAGCCGAACCAGCTGCGTCGGCCGGCATCTCCCCGAACACCGATGCCTCGTGCACATACTTCACCCGGATGCCCGCAAGGGCGAGGCGGATGCCGAACTCGAGGTCCTCGATCACGGTCTCGGTGTGGTGCGGAACCTTCCCGAGCGCCTCGCGCGAGAACGCCATCCCATTGCCCCGCAAACCACAGGAGACACCGAGGCGCTCTCGCCCTAGCGACCGGACGTCATGGAACGCCGCGAAGGCGATCTGCAACAGCCGGGTCCGCCACGACTCGTCGACGTTTCGGATCGCGTACCGGGCCTGGAGCGCGTCCGCCCCCGTCTGGATGTGCGCGCTCACCGCCCGGAACAGGTTGGGACTGACGATGGTGTCTGCGTCGACCACCATCAGCACGTCGATGGCCGGATCCGCAAGCACCTTCGGGAACGTGTCGGTCAGCGCGAAGCCCTTTCCCCGACGGTCATGGTCGATGCGCTCGATCACCTCAGCCCCGGCGACGCGGGCAACGTCGGCCGTGGCGTCGGTGCAATTGTCGGCGAGCACGATGATGCGGCGACGCTCGACCGGGTAGTCGGCGGCGAGCAGGCTGCACACGGTCGCCTCGATGTTGCCAATCTCGTTATGAGCCGGCACGATCACCGCGATGCCGAGCAATGCAGCCGCCGCGGGTGGTGCCTCCACTCGTGACAGCAGACCGAGCACACCGAGATAGCCACCGGCCACCGCCGGGGGGATTCCGGCCAGCGACGCAGCGATGTCGAGAGCGCGCACGGTCATCAATTGCTCATCGGCGCCGGCACGCGGCAAGTTGACGAAACCCGAGCCGACGAACCTGACCGGAGCCCGGCCCGCTCACACGCCGGCCCGCTCACACGATCGACGGCGTGACACCCGGCTTGTAGTGGATGAACAGATCTTCGATCAGCGCGGCCATGCCCGCCGTACCCGCGCCCGGCCGCAGTTCGAGGGTGACGATGTTGCCGTGGACGCTGACCGCCTGGACGCCGC
>JAYUDQ010000386.1:0-1845 GCA_043739745.1 Acidimicrobiia bacterium
GGATGCTGCCGTGGCGGTGCAGAGCGCGCGCGATCACGTCTCGCTCGATCTCGTGCCACGGCTTGTCGCCTAGGAGCCTGTTTCGATAAGCCGCAAGAAAGATCGACAGCGACGGGGAAACGTGATCAAAGGGAAGGGTGAGCAAGACCTACCTACCCTACGAGCCGACGCAGGCGTTCCTGCTGCCGCCCTCGCCGCTCGAGTGGCTGCCCGAGGGGCACCTGGCGCAGTTCGTTCTGGACACGGTGGCGGAGCTGGACCTGTCGCCGATCTTCGCGCATTACGACCGCGAGCTGCGGGGCAAGCCGCCACACCACCCTCGGATGATGGTGGCGCTGCTGGTGTACGGCTACTGCGTGGGCGTGGCGTCGTCGCGCAAGCTGGAAAGGAAGACGCACGAGGACGTGGCGTTCCGTGTGCTGGCGGGCAACACGCACCCGGATCACGTGCAGATCAGCGAGTTCCGCCGCATTCATCTGTCGACGCTGTCGGGGTTGTTTCTGCAAGTGTTGCTGCTGTGCCGCGAGATGAAGATGGTGAAGCTGGGGCACGTGTCGCTCGACGGCACGAAGGTCAAGGCGAACGCCTCGAAGCACAAGGCGATGAGCCATGGCCGGATGAACCAGGATGAGGTGCGTCTCAAAGTGGAGGTGGCGGCGCTGATGAAAGCCGCCGAGCAGGCGGACGCGGCGGAGGACGAGGCGCACGGCAAGGGCCATCGCGGCGAGGACATTCCGGAGGAGCTTCGTCGCAGGGGCGCACGGATCGAGAAGATCCGGGCGGCCAAAGCGGCGCTGGTGGCGGAGGCCAAGGCACAGGCCGAGGAGCGCACCGCCGAAGCCACGATCGAGGCGCAGACCGAGGCGGCCCTCGTCGAGATGAACAACGTGCGGGCCGCACGCAAGCGCGACGACAGCGACGAAGACCCGCCGGCGCCTCCGTCGACGGTCGCGCCCGAGGCGTTACCGCAGCATCAGGTGCCGGTGCAAAAGGACGGCACGCCCACGGACAAGGCGCAGCGCAACTTCACCGACGCCGACAGCCGCATCATGAAGACCAACGCCGGTTTCGAGCAGGGCTACAACGCCCAGGTCGTCGTCGACGAGGAGAACCAGATCATCGTCGCCGTGGGCGTGTCCAACCAGAGCCCCGACCCCGAGCACTTCATCCCGATGCTCGACCGGGTCGTCGAGAACCTGGGCGCCCCACCGCAACGGGTCAGCGCCGACACCGGCTATTTCTCCGAGGCCAACGTGGCGCGCGGCGCGGCGCGGGGAATCGACCTGTACATCGCCACCGCCCGCACCAAGCACAGCGAAGCCCACGCCCCGCTGCCCTGCGAGGCAGACGAATTCAGCGTCAAGGCGCAGATGAAGATCAAGCTCGCCACCGACGAAGGCAAGGCGATCTACTCGCGTCGCAAGGTCATCGTCGAGCCGGTCTTTGGTCAGATCAAGAATCGCGGCTTTCGCCACTTCCTGCTCCGCGGCCTCGAGAAGGTCCGCGGGGAGTGGGCGCTCATCGCCCTCAGCCACAATCTGCTCAAGCTCTTTGGCTTCCAGCAGCGGCAGCGCGCTTCGCTTGCGGCGTGATCAAAACGCCCCGGATGGGCGGCCCCATGCCCACGACACGCGGTCGGGGCGGCTCCCGGATAGTGTCGCAGGCTCCTTGGGCGTGATGGGAAGCCCGCGGGGCGATCTGGAGCCAGCGAGGGCGCCGCGGCCGCGATCAACCTCGGCGAAATCCACTGCAACAGCGACATCAAGGTGCTCGCCATCCTCGTCAGCGCAGAGTGGTGCCTCCCCTGCCAGGCCGAGCAACCCGAGCTCGTGCAGGCCTACACCG
>JAYUDQ010000387.1:0-5055 GCA_043739745.1 Acidimicrobiia bacterium
GCCGCCGCCGTCGGTATCACCGCTCCCGACTACCGCGACCGGGCCATCCTCGAACTGCTCTATGGGACGGGGATGCGCATCAGCGAGCTGTGCGGCCTCTCGCTGGGCGATCTCAACCTCGGCGACTCGATGGTCCGGGTGCTCGGCAAGGGATCGAAGGAGCGGGTGCTGCCGTTCGGTCGCATCGCGCATGCGGCGATGGCGGATTGGCTCGGACCGAGCGGTCGGACGAGATTGGCCCCTGGGCGGTGGGCGCGGCGTGGCGACGCCGAGGCCGTCTTCTTGAACCAGCGGGGCGGGCGGCTCAGCCGACAGGGCGCATGGGGCGTAGTGCGGGGCTATGCCCAGCGGGTCGGACTCGACGATCGTCTCCATCCCCATGTGCTCCGGCACTCGTGCGCGACGCACATGCTCGAGCACGGGGCCGACGTGCGCACCGTCCAGGAACTGTTGGGGCACGCGTCGCTGACCACGACCCAGCGCTACACCCGGGTCACGGCGGAACGGCTGCGGCGGGCCTACGACGACGCCCACCCCCGGGCCCGGCTGCGGAGGTGACGTCGGTCTGAGCTCGCCGTGGGCATCCGCGCGGCTCGGTGAGCCGAGCGCCCCAGCTGGTTGGTCTCAGCCCGCGAGGATCAGCCCGCGAGGATCATCGCGCGGGCGTCGTCGGCACTGACCGGCCGGGCAAGGAGGTAGCCCTGCATGGCCGTGCAGCCGATCCCTTGCAGAAGGTTGCGCTGCTCGATCGTCTCGACGCCTTCCGCGATGACCTCCATGTCGAAGGTTGCCGCCAGCAGTGTGACGGCGCGGACAACGGTTGCGGCGGTCTCGTTCTCGGTGGCTCGGGCCACGAACGTCCGGTCGATCTTCAGCATGTCCGCACCGAAGGAGTGCAGATACGACAGTGACGAGTACCCCGTTCCGAAGTCGTCGATGGCGACACGCACTCCTAGGGCCCGAAGCTGGTCGAGTGACGAACGGGTCGCGTCAAGGTCGACCATCAGGTTGTTCTCGGTGATCTCCAGGACAAGGCGACTCGGTGCCAGCCCGATGCGCAACAGCGTTCGCTCGACGAGGGCCGGCAGGTCGCTGCGGCCGAGCTGCCGGGACGAGAGGTTCACGGCCATCGTCAACTCGGCCGCCTCGGGCATGGCAATCGACCAGCGGGCAAGGTCCCAGCACGCTCGTTCGAGGACGTAGGTGTCGATCTGCTCGACGAGGTCGGACTGCTCGGCGATGTCGAGAAAGGCTTCAGGCCCGAGCAGCGTGCCGTCGGACTGCCGCCAGCGGACGAGGGCCTCGAAGCCGAGCAGGCGGCCGTCGCTCAACGAGGCGATCGGCTGGTAGGCGATACGCAGCTCGCCGCCCTCGATGGCCTTGTGGAGGTCACTCTCGATGCGAAGCGCACGGTCGGCGTCGGTGGCCAGACCGGAGTGGAACGCCTCGGTCCGGCTGCGGCCGGTGACCTTGGCCCGGAACATGGCGAGGTCGCCGTGTCGGAGCACGTCTTCGGGAACCCTGGCCTCGGGCCCGTCGGTGGCGACGCCGATGCTGGCCGAGATGTAAAGGTGACTACCAGCCAGCACGATCGGCGACTGGAGAACCTCGTGGATGCGATCGGCGACGCGATGCGCGTGCGCAACGATGTCGCCATCACCGCGCGGGCTCATCAGGACGAGGACGAACTCGTCGCCGCCAAGCCGGGCGAGAAGGTCGGTGGGGCGAACCACGCGTCGTAGCCGACGGCTGACCTCGTACAGCAGCTCGTCGCCGTAGTGGTGGCCGAGGCTGTCGTTGACCGCCTTGAAGCGATCGAGGTCCATGAACAGCACGGCGAGCGAAGGTTGCGCTCCGGGCGGGTCGAGGAGCTGCTCGCGCAGGAACCGCAGAAGTGCGGCGCGATTGGGGAGTCCGGTGAGCTCGTCGTGGAAGGCTCGGTACGTGAGGTCCCGCTCGACCAGCTTCCGATCCGTGATGTTGCGGCAGGCGACGGCGATGGCTTCGAGTCCGCCGGAGTCGTCCCGCTCGACGGTGACGACGACCGAGAGCGACTGCAGGTTGGCCTCGGCGTCCTCCGCGTCGATGTCGCCTTCCCAACTCTCGCCCAACTGCAGTGCGGCGGCCGCAGCGATGACGGCTTCCGTCATCATCGGGGGATAGGGCCACGGGCGAAGAACCGTCTGATCGACGTCCGGCCCGAGGTTGAAGAACACGCGGGCGGGAGCGTTTGCGTGCAGGACCGTGCCATCAGGCTCGTGGATGATGATGATCGTCGCCGAGCTCTCGATGGCGGTCGCGTAACGCGATGCCAGCCGCTGGGTGGCCACTTCGGCCTCGAGGTCACGGAAGCAGACGACGATGCCGCGGATCAGCGGGTCGTCGATCCGGTTCGTTGCGGTGGCGCTGACTGGCTTCCAAAGCCCTGAGTGGCGGACCCGGAACTTCTTCGTGGCGCGGCGTCCCGGGCTGACGAGGACGGCGCCGAGGGTATCGGCGACTCCGTCGCGATCGTCGGGGTGGACCACCGACAGCGCGTCGATACCGACGAGACCGGCGGCATCTGCACCCCTGATCTGAGGAGCTCGGCCGAAGTCGCCGATGACATCGAGGGCCGCGGCGTTGAGGAACGACAGCGTCAGATCCTCAGCGACGATCACGATGGCATCGTCGACCAGATCGAGTAGCCGGTACGCGTCCGGAATGAACTGGTCGTTTGACGCATGGGTCCGGAGCGGGTCACGGCGTTGCATAGATGTCAGACCGACGGCGATCACCAGGTCGTGACGCTCCAGGGACGCGAGACTGAACACCTCTTCCCCTTGCCGTTGCACCGGGGGATTCTCGCAGGTCGCGCCGGTGGGGACGAGCCGAGGGCGCTCGGCCTTCGCCAATCCTCAGCCGGGGAGCAGCCCGATGTTGTCCTTCGCTCTGGCCAGCGTGACGGACGCGACCTCACGCGCCTTGGCCGCACCACGGGCGAGGACATCACGTACGTGGCCTGGATTCGCCGTGAGTTCGGCGTAGCGCTGCTGGAGCGGACGCAGGAACTCGACCAGAGCGGCCGCGGTGTCGGCCTTCAGCGGGCCGTATTGCGTGTACTTCGCGGCCAGGTCGGCCGGGTCGGCAACGCCGGTGGCGACGGCCAGGATCGTGAGCAGGTTGGAGACGCCGGGCTTGGTTGCGGAGTCGAAGCGGACCTCGCCGTCGTTGTCCGTGACCGCCCGTTTGACTTTGCGTTCGATGTCTTTCGGTTCGTCGAGGATCTTGATCGTCCCGAGCGGTGAGTCGTCCGACTTCGACATCTTGTTGGTCGGTTCCTGAAGGTCCATCACTCGCGCGCCGAACTTGGGGATGGCTGCCTGCGGCACCACGAACGTGGCGCCGTAGCGGCTGTTGAACCGCTGGGCGACGTCACGGGTCAGCTCCAGATGCTGGCGCTGGTCGTCGCCCACCGGCACGCGATCTGCGTCGTAGAGGAGGATGTCGGCCGCCATCAGGGTCGGATAGGTGAGGAGCCCGGCGGAGATGAAGCCGGTCTGCTTCCCGGACTTGTCCTTGAACTGGGTCATGCGCTCCAGCTCACCGAGTCCAGCCGTGCATTCCAACAGCCACGCCAGCTGCGGGTGCTCCGGAACCTGGCCCTGCACGAAGACGGTGCACACATCGGGGTCCAGGCCGGCGGCGAGCAAGATCTGTGCGGTCTCCAGGGTCTTGGCCCGCAGCTCAGCAGGATCGCGGGGGATCGTGAGCGCATGCAGGTCGACAATGCCGTGGAAGCTGTCGGGCGTCTGGTCGTCGACCCAGTGCTTGATCGCGCCCAGGTAGTTGCCGAGATGGATCTCTCCGGTGGGCTGGAGGCACGAAAGCACGCGGACCATAGGGCCGGGATCGTAGGCGCGGCCCGGCCGAGTCTCGGGCCCGATTCGCGGCTGGCGTCCGGGCTGGGACCGCCGGGCCTATCCTCTGCGGCCGTGGCGTACGAGGTGTCGACCCCTGTCTATGAGGGCCCGTTCGACCTCCTGCTCCACCTCATCACGAAAGAACAGGTCGATCTCTCCGAGATTCGCATCTCGGCCATCGTCGATGCATTCCTGGTCGAGATCGAGCGCATGCAGGCCATCGACCTCGACGTGGCGACCGAGTTCCTGCTCATTGCCGCGACCCTGGTGGAGCTGAAGCTGCGCCGACTGCTCCCCGAGCGGTCCTCGATCGATCTCGACGAGGAGCTCGGCCTGTTGGAGGAGCGCGACCTGCTCCTGGCCAAGCTCCTCGAATACCAGACGTTCCGTCAGGCGGCGAACGTACTGCGGTCGCTGGAGTTGCGCGCGGCCCGCTCGTTCCCCCGCACGAATGTGGTGGAGGAGCGGTTCGGGAGCCTCACCCCCGACCTGTTGGCCACGGTGACACCACTCCAGCTCCGAGCCGCATTCGTGCGTGCGATCAGCCGTTCGCTGGTTCCTCCGCCGACGCCGCGCGTCGTGCTCGACCACGTCACCGAGGTGCGACTCACCGTCTCCGAAGCCGTCAGCGAGCTGGCCCAGGAGCTGCCGCGGCTTGGGGCCGCGTCCTTCCGAGACCTCGTCGACGGTGCCGAGCCGGCGTTCGTGATCGTGCGGTTCCTGGCCGTGCTCGAGCTGTTCAAGCAGGGCTGGGTCGACCTGGAGCAGTTGGAGAACTTCGGTGTACTGACCATCCGGTGGCGGGCCGACGGACCGGATGCGCCCGCCGATCTCGTCGCCGGTTCCGGCGCCGCGGCGTTGGCGGAGAAGGACGGCGACCTTGATGACGGAACGGATCCCGACGATCTGGAGGCAGACGCCGAGATCGATTCGGCCCTGGCCAGGGTTCGCGCCGCCAACATCGCCAGCGACATCGATTTCGACATCGACGTTGATATTGATGTCGACAACTACGAGGGATGAGCATGAGCGAGACCGAACACCCGCCACTGTCCACTTCCGACGACGCGGTCGTGACGTCAGCGCGCGACGCGGATGCGACGAGAGCGATCGAGGCGATCCTGATGGTGGCCGACGAGCCAGTCACGCCGCA
>JAYUDQ010000388.1:0-5049 GCA_043739745.1 Acidimicrobiia bacterium
TCTTGAGCGCGCGCACCGTGAGCTGCTGGCAGGCGGGCGCCGCGACGCTCACCCCACAAGCCGGTGTTTCGGACGCGGTCGAACTCGCCGTCGGCTGGAACCATGTGTGCGCCCGCATCAGTGACGGGTCCGTTCGATGCTGGGGAGGCGACACCAGCGGCCAGCACGGCGACGGCAGCCACGCCACGACGATCGGGACCGGGCTGGAGACGACATCGGTGAGCGGGCTCACCGACGCGATCGCCCTCGCCGCGGGACCCGACCACACGTGTGCTGTGCGCGCCAACGGTCACGTCGTGTGCTGGGGAGCGAACGGTTCTCGACAGCTTGCGTTCGAGCCTTCCCTGCCGGGATTTTCGTTTTCCGACGTTCCGTTCGAGGTTCCAGGCCTCGCCGATGCCACCGGGGTCGCAGCCGGTGGCGGGTCGTACTTCGGGGACTGGTCGTGCGCCCGGCGCGCCGGAGGCACGGTCAGCTGCTGGGGAGCAGCCGGCGGCGGCGCGCTCGGACGCACCGGTGTCGGCTTCCTCGATCGTCCCGGCCTCGGCCCGGACCTGACCTGAACGCCGGACCGACTCGCCCGCTCGCCCGTTCGACGCGACTGAGTCGCCCCTCACCCGCAACGCGCCTACCGTGTTCGCATAGTCCCCGCGGAGGTCGCCAACGTGCTCTACCGGAAGACGGCTGTGCATCGACCCAGGGCGCTCCTCACCATGATCGTCCTCTTCGCCGTGATTGCTGCGAGCGCGACCTCCACCCCGTTTCGCGCGGCGAACGCCGCAGGCGGGCGCGGCCACGACTGGTTCACCGACACGTTCTCCGACCCGATGGACTACTCGAACCCCGAGGACGATCCGCTGGTGTCCGAGGGTCCGACACAGGGCATCTCGGAGTCGAGCATTTCCAACGGGCAGCTGCACCTCAGGTTCACCGAGCCGGGCTACTTCTCGCCGGTCTGGGGCGGATACAACGCGGCCGGCCACGGGCGCGAAGCCAACGTCCATCCCGTCGACGGCCGCCGCTACCGCAAGGCGCGGGTCCGGATGAACGTGAGCGGTGCGGTCGGGGGTGGAATCTTCTTCTACACCTGCCCCTATGGGGTGAACGACGGATGCCAGAGCGGGGTCCAGTTCGTCACAACGCCGGGCTGGCACGTCTATGAAGCTGACCTCCCGTCGACCGACGTGACCGGGATGCGAGTCGCCGTCTCTCCGCCCGCGTCGGCGCCAGTGGGCAGCAGCGACGGGCCGCCGCCGAGCGGCTCCGACGGCGGCAGTGTGGGGACCAGGCTGGCCGTCGCAAGCGCCGGCGTGACCGTCGATGTCGACTGGGTGCAGATCCGCGACGATGCCGGTGACGGAAACATCGACGACGACGGGCAATCGGTCGGGCCGATCCCCGAGGTCCTCAACCCCGACATCGCCGGCGCCGTGCCCATGCTGTTCCCGAGCGTGGGCGACCCGATCGCCTACACACCGACGGTGTGCGCGAACCGGGACTGGGCATCGACGGTGCTGCACGACCCGTGGGACTTCAGCCAGAAGACCGACGTCGCCCTGGCCGAGAACTACAAGCAGTGGACAGTGGCGAACGGCATCTTCGACGGCATCGGCCTGAACGGTGCAAACGGTTCACCGGGGGATCCCGGCATCCGGCTGAACATGGGCGGCCAGACCATCGACCCGACCGTGTTCCACCGCCTCACCGTGCGGGTGCCGAGCTGGGACGGCACCTACAGCCAGCAGTACCGCGACAACGGCGGCTGGGTGCTGCGTGCGCTCTGGAAGTTCACCGGTGCAGCAGCTCGGTGGCAGCTGACCCACCCCATCGTCGAATACCCGAACCTGAAGACCATCAGCGTCGACCTCGACGATCCGTCGCCCTTCGACGGCGTGAAGCCGCTCCCGCCGGGAATGAACGATCCGGAGGTCAAGAACCAGATCGGGTGGGGCGTCGCGCCGCGCAAGGTGGGCATCTTCCGCATCGACATGGCCGAGCCGTTCGTCGACCGCCACACGCTCGTCGATCAGGTATGGCTGGCCGGCGATGACTGCGCGAAGACAAGTGCCGAGATCGTGTTCCGCGACAACAACCCCGGAAGCGCAACAACGGCGGAGATCGCCAGTTCGGCCTCGCCCAAGGGACCCTGGGCCACGATTGGATCAGTCCCGGTGGCGAACGGGCTCAACACCTTCACGTGGCAGAACCCGCCCGGCGGCCGCTTCTGGATCCGCGTCGCGATGGCAAGATCGGGTTCGACCGGCACGGCGATCTCGACCGGCCCCGTGTCCGTCGATCCGAAAGGTGACGTCACCGCGCAGGGCGACCCTGGGACACCGGCCACGACCGTTCCTCCTCCGACGACGACCGCGCCGCCCCCTGCAACGACCACGACGTCCACCACCACGACCACCCGGCCGCCGACAACGACTACGACCACCCGTCCGCCGACAACGACCGTCGTGACCACTGCGACCCAGCCGACCACGACCCGGCCGGCACCGCCGAGCACGGCCAAAGCCGTCCCGACGACCACGGCGACAACCGCAGCCCCGACCAGCACCACCACCACCCTTCCGACCTTCGACCCCACACTGGATCTCCGGCCCCGCGTGGCCCGAGTGGGCGAAGTCACGGTGGCCGTCGGACGCAAGTTCCCACCGAACATCGCGGTGACGCTGGCCTGGGAGGGCGTCGGCGTGGTCGCCACCGTGGTCACCGATGCGAACGGCGGGTTCGATGCACCGATCCTCATCATGAACAACCAGCGGATCGGCGGCCGCACGCTACGGGTGCGGCAACCGACGGCGTTCCCACAGTTGCGCGTCCCATTCCTGGTACAGCCGGCGACCGCCCAGGCGCGGTCGGGCAGTTTGGAGGTGTCGCGCTGACGCGAGCGAGTCCCCGCGAAAAAACGGGCGGTGTCCCGTCACGGCTGCGGCAAACTCCCCTCATGGCCCGTACCCTCGTCGATCTGAGCCACGTCATCACCGAGGGGATGGTCACGTATCCGGGCCTCCCGGCACCGCGGGTCAGCGAACACCTCACCCGCGAGGCAGCCGTCGACATCTACGGCCCGGGCGTCACGTTCTCGATGGGCATGATCACGATGTGCTCGAACACCGGCACCTACCTCGACGTCCCGTTCCACCGCTACGCCGACGGCCACGACCTCACCGGGCTCGCCCTCGAACGCATCGCCGACGTGCCCGCAGTCTGCGTCGAGCGCCTCGGCCAACGGGTGATCGACCTCCCCCGGCTGCACGAGCTCGACCTCGAAGGCTGCGCCGTGCTCGTACGCACCGGGCACTCGGTCCACTTCGGCACCGACGCCTACCTCACCGACCACCCCCACCTCAGCACCGCGACGGCCGAAGCGCTCGTGGCCGCCAAGGTGGCCTGTGTCGGCATCGACTCGCTGAACATCGACTCGACAGAGGCATTCAACGGTCGGCCCGTGCACTCGATTCTGCTGAAGGCCGGCATCCCGATCATCGAGCACCTGACCAACCTCGACCAGATCCCCCGCACCGGCTTCCGCTTCACTGCGGTGCCGCCGAAGATCCAGGGAATGGGCACGTTCACGGTGCGGGCCTTCGCCACGATCCCGACCTGATCCCGACCCGATCCCTACCGCAGCGACACGGAAGGACCCGCCCCATCCCGGATCCGGACGACCACC
Source organism: Acidimicrobiia bacterium (assembly GCA_043739745.1). GTDB lineage: Bacteria > Actinomycetota > Acidimicrobiia > Acidimicrobiales > JANYDT01 > JAYUDQ01. Next base: position 3,683 of record JAYUDQ010000388.1, read on the forward strand.
GGCAGGTGATCCGAACGCCGCACCCACTCGGGCGAGTCGGGTGGCACGTCGACCGATTCCGCGTGCAGACCGCCAGCCAGCAGCACCCGGTCGAGCCGCTGACGGACTGCGCCGGCCGGGTTGGTGAACCCCGCTTCCCCTTTCCACGCGTCGTCGAGCCCGATGGCCGTGAATTGTGCGAACACGGCCGGCTCGTCGACGGCGTTGAAGTCACCGGCGACAGCGCAGCGACGGCGGTCCTCGCCCAGATGGGCCACCACCCGCTCCGCCTGTTCGATCCGCGCCTTGGCGCTGGCATGCGACGCCAAGTGCACGTTCACGACAGTCACGTCGAGATCCGGTATGCGCGCATACTGCATGATGCGCCGACGATGCGTCCATGAGCCGGTCCCCGGCGTGAGGACATGGATGGACTGTCCGGTCAGCGTCGTCCGCGACAGGATCGCCATTCCCTCGGCGCGTCGCGGGAGCAGCGGCCCGTACGGCTTGTGTTTGAAGCTCCAGAGCCGGTGCGCAAGACCGGTCATTTCAGCGAGACCATCGGCCTGCGACCGCCAGGTCTCCTGCAGCAGCACGACGTCGGGCGAATAGCCACTGACGACCGATGCAAGATCGCCAAGATCCGGCTGTGCCGACCCCCGGATGTTCCAGGTCAGCAGCGTCCAGGCCATCGGGCTCAGGTCCGGATGATCTCAGCCGCGCTTCAGCGACCGAGCTCGTTGGCGATCGAGGTGAGCATGCCGTTCACGAACTTCCCCGAGTCGGGGGTCGAGAACGTCTTCGCCAGCTCGACGTACTCGTCGAGCACGACAGCCCGCGGAACGTCAGGCTGCTCGCTGAGCTCGTAGATGGCCATCCGCAGCACGATGCGGTCGATGAGCGGCAGCCGCTCGATCGACCAGTCAGCCCGCGCGAACTTCGTGATGAGTGCATCGGCCTTCGGCTGGACGGTGCCGGCGCCGAGTGCCACGGTGGCGGCGTAGGAGTCGGGCGGCAGCGGGAGCTCGGCGATCACCTGGGCGATCGGTAAGGTCTTCGCATCCGCCTCGTACAGCAGCTCCATTGCCCGCTCCCGTGCGTCGCGGCGCGACGTCGGCGGAGAGCTGGCGGAGGCATTCGCCGCAGGCTTGGCCCGAAGCTGACGGGGTGTGGCGGTCACACCCGAGTCAGGTAGTCGCCCGAGCGGGTGTCCACCTTCACCTTGTCGCCCTGGTTCACGAAGAGTGGGACCTGGATGACGAGGCCGGTTTCCAGTGTGGCCGGCTTCTTGGCGCCCGAGACCCGGTCGCCCTGTATGCCCGGCTCACACTCGGTGATCACGAGCTCGACCGCGGCCGGTAGGTCGATACCGACGATCTCGTCGTCGT
>JAYUDQ010000389.1:0-1840 GCA_043739745.1 Acidimicrobiia bacterium
CCGCGGCCACGAGGAAGAGCGGTGTCCAGCTGGGGTCAGTGATCGCGCAGACGAGGATCTCGCCGGGCTCCAAACCTCGTGGGTCGCCTGGATCGGTGATCACCCTGGCCGGTCCGGCCGCGAGTCCGCCGCTGACGGCGATGCCGCTCAACTGAGTTCCCGACGGCGGCGCTGCGCGGGTCGTGTCAGGCGGGCGCCGCACCGGCCAGGTCTGCGGGTCGGGGATGTGGCCCTCGAACCAGATCGGTGGTTCGCGGTCGTTCAGGTAGCGCTCCAGTGCGGCTCGCTCGGCGATTACGTCGGCGAACGAGGCAGGGTCGGCCACAAAGCGCTGGAGTTCGTCGATGGTGACGCAGAAGGCGAGTCGGGGATCGGTGGGCCCGCCGCGCTCGGCGGCCCGCCGGACCAGTTCGTGGAGTGCACGTCGGACGCCCAGGTTCTCCAGCACCAGGATGTCCTTGGCGCGTTCGCGGCCGACCGATCCGGCACGTGAGACGGCTGCGGCCCGAAGTACCAGGGCGCGCCGCGGCCACCGCAGGTCTCTGGTTGTCTCGGCCTCGGCGGCGGCACGATCGGCGGCGAGCCGAGTCATGGCGAGGTCGGGCGCCCGTTCGTCGGGGACGTGGCGAAGCCGGTCGATCGCCGCGAGAACCGGGCGGGGATCCATCACCCATGCCGGTGCGGCGAGCTCGTACTCGTCGTTGCCGCGATGGCCGAACCTGGCGAGGAACCGCTGGAGCGGCTCGTCGAGCGCCGTCCCGGTGATGCGGTCGCTCATCCCGTCGAGACCGGCATCGAACATGGCCATCAGCGAGGCGTCGCCGGCAACGACGCGCCCCAGTGCCCACTGCTCCTGGGCGATCCGGGCCGAGTCGACGTCATCGATGCCGCTCACCAGCCGGTTGGCGAGGCCCGCCTTCAGACCGGGCCGGTCGATCACCTTGTCGAGCACGGCGCGAGGCCCGGCCGCGATCATGCTGAAGTACAGCAGCCGCTTCATGCTCGCAGCGAGGCGCTGGGGATAGTCGGCCACGAAGGCGAGCAGTTCGTCGTCGGCTGCCGTGGCGGGGTCGGGCATCGAGACCACCCACGCCTGCGCGTCGGCCCGCGCCCGGTCGAGCGGCGCCAGATCAGGATCGCGGAGGATCTTCATCAAGAAGATGGTCACGCGAGCGGTCGCGAGCAGGTTGCGGTCGCCCTTCGCCGGTCGATAAGGAGGCAGTCCCTCGACCTTGCCGAACACCTGCTCGTCGCTGGTCGTGGCGTTCATGCCGGGTGTGCGCACGCCCATGATCCGGGCGAGCGAGCCGTTGCCGTAGAGGTAGCCGCCGAACACGCCCGTCCCCAACCTGATGCCGTCGATATCGCGTGGGGTCACGAACCCGATCTCGCGGAACACCTCCATCTGCGCCCGTCCGACGTCGTCGCCCATCAGTGTGCCGCCGAGCGCCGACAGCACGTGAGGGAACACCTCGCCGGTGTTGCCACGCGTGTAGAGCGGATACCGCTCGCTCGGCTCCATGTCCGCCACCCAAATCCGATCACTGACGGCCGAACCGTCCGATCGCGACATCAACGAATCCCCGACTCACTGTCGACAATGTCTGCGGCGGCGATGTCGGTGTCCTCGTCGTACGGCTCGCAGTCGTTCTCGACGAAGATGCACTCCACGGGGCAGTCCTCCGCAGCATCGATGACATGGCGCTCGTTTCGTGGCAGTCCGCAGACAGAACCGGCGGCGCGCCCGGGATTGTTGCCGTCCCCGGTGCACAAGCCTTGATCGATCCACACCCTCATATCGCTACACCCACCAGACGCCGGCAACGGCGGTTCCCGAGCA
>JAYUDQ010000390.1:0-12319 GCA_043739745.1 Acidimicrobiia bacterium
GTCGAAGCGCATCGGGCCGCACTCCGCCTTGGAATCGCCGTTTCGGATGTGGATGTCCGCCTCACCGCAGTGACGCTCATCGTTCCATCCGAAACCACGTTCGCAGCCGCTCGCTCGATCGGGACCAACGAGCTCCGCACACTCGACGCGCTGCACCTCGCCGCCGCTGCCGAGCTGGCGAGTGACCTCGAGGCCGTCGTCACCTACGACCGCCGCCTCGCAGCCGCCTGCGAACGTGAGCTCCTGCGGGTGGCCACGCCGGGTCTGCCGAGCGGTTGGTGGCACGGTAGTTGAGGCCGCACCGCCATGGCGAGCCGTCAGTCGGTCGGGGCGCCTGCGCCGAGCAACGAAAGCATCACGTCGCGAGAGGGGCCGAGCACCGGCTCCGGCGGACGGGCATCGCGCTCGCCCCAGGCCGCGAAGACCCGCTGCAAGAAGTCGCCGTCCTTCGCCAGCGCGTCGGGCGCCGTGAGCAGGTTGAAGTTGCGCATGAACGCACGCAGCACCGCGACGTCCGAGCGCAGCGCCGGGCGCAACCCATCGCGCAGCACCGATCGCTTCCCGCGGTCGGGGTCGTCGGGCGGACCGTCCGGGTCGGCACCGGCGAGAATCGCCGCCGATACGCGACGCGCGTCGGCGTCGGTTCGCATGGTCGCCACCACCCAAGGATGCAGGTCCCGCTCGACGGCCTCGTAATACGCCATCAGAGCGGCGGTGATGTCACCGGTATGTGTACGTAGCTTCTCGCTGAGCAGGTGCGCAGCCCAGAAACCGGTCGTGCAACCACGGCCGTACAGCGGGTTCGTGGCCAGCAGGGCATCGCCGATGGGAACAACGCCGATGGCCAGCGCCCGGCCGTCGACGACGTAGTCACGCCACCGGCTGATGAGCCCGGCGATCTTGTGCACGCCGGTGATGGCCTCGGCGCGGCCGTCGAGATACGGCGCAGTGAACGTCATCGCCTGTCCCGCCCTGTCGAAGACCTCGTCGTCGTCCAGCAGTCGGCGCATCACGCGGTCATCGGTCGCGGCCGCAAGCGTGAGGGAGAAGGTGCCGTTGTCACCGGCGAAGACGCCGTACTTCAGGTAGCCCAGATCCCCGCCGATCGGACCTGTGCGCGGCGGCAGATCCCGACCGGGCCGCAATCGGTAGAACCGCGAGAAGTAGACGATGCCGCTCTCGTCCGACACCTCGGGAACCTCACCGGCAGCGATCTCGGAAAGCCAAACGGGAAGCGCGCTTCGGCGACCGGTTGCGACGACGGTGAGGTCGAAACGCTCCTCGGTTCCGCTTGCGAGCCGCACGCCGCGGACAACGACGGGCGCATCCCCCCTGAGCGCAGCAGAATCGGCCACGAGCCCGACGACCTCAACCCCGCCGCGTACTTCGACGCCACCCTCGGCTGTTGCGACACGCCGCAGAACCCACTCGAAGGTGGTCCGCCGACACGCCAGCATCGAAAGGTCCTCGTCGCCTGGTTCGGGCACATAGTCCGTGATGGTGGCCGGGAGGCCATCGGCGAAACGCAGGTCGGTCGCGCCTGCGGCATAGAGCGCCTCCAGCACATCGGGATAGTCGTCACGCAGAAGGTTGCGGACGCGGGCCAGGAAGGCATGGCTATGACGGATCTGCGGCGCACCACGCCGATCGGCCTCGAACGCCTCATGGGCATCAGCCGCAACCTCGAGCGCGTCCCGCTCGAACAGCATGACGTGATGCCCGTCGCGGGCCAGCGCGACACAAGCCGCCAGACCCGAGACTCCCGCTCCGACAACCGCCACACGGACCATGGAAAGGCAACGTAGCGGGCCGAAGCAAGCCGCTTGAAACGGTCGTGTGCACCCGCTGAAATCGGGCGTAGCGCTCGACGGTCAAACGCTGCGGTCAGGTCGCTGGCGGCTCGCCCAGGCGGCGGTAGTTCGGCTTACGGCCGGTGGTTCCGTAGGCGATCCCGACGACCTTGTCGTTGTTCTTCATCGTGTGCGCGTTCGCCGTGATCCGCGGACCGGCGGCGAGGAGTCCACCGTCGACGACGATGTTCTGACCGGTGACGAATGCGCTGTCATCGGAAGCGAGCCAGAGAGCCGCGCCGGCGATGTGGTGCGGCTCTCCGCGGTCCGGCCACGGCTGCAGACGCCGCACGAGCTTGTCGGCCGAATCCTCATCGCCGGCATGCATCAGCGGCGTGTAGATCAGGCCAGGACAGATGGCATTGACACGGATGCGGTGCCCGGCCAGCTCGAGCGCAGCCGATTGGGACAGGCTCGCGACGGCAGCTTTGGCCGACGAGTAGGTGAGTGGTCCGCCGCCCGAGTTCAGTCCGGCAATCGACGCGGTGTTGATGATCGAACCGCCCCTCCCGGCGGCGATCATCACGCGTGCCGAGTGCTTGATGCCGAGGAACACCGATCGCACATCGATCGCGAACGTCTCGTCCCAGTTGTCCGCATCGAGCTCGGTGATCGGCCCGAACGCGCCGCCGACCCCCGCGTTGTTGAACATCACGTCCAGTCGGCCGAAGGTATCGACGGCGAGGCTGACCAGTGCGGCGACGTCGTTCTCGACGGCCACATCGGTGAGCGCGAACCGCACACGGTCGGCGTCGCCCTTCGCACGACGCGAACCAATCAGCGCATCGCCCTTCGCCGCGTTGAGGTCGCCCACCACGACCGCCGCGCCTTCGTCCAGAAAGCGCTCGACCGTGCCGAGGCCCATGCCACTGGCCCCGCCGGTGATGACCGCGACCCGGCCGTCGAGACGCCCGATCATCGACGGTTCCGGGGTTCGCCCCCAGGACGGGTCGCACAGCGGGCCGCAATGGCTGTCGATGACGCGGTCGGGTTGAAGAGCCTCATGTGGTGCCACCTTCGTCGTCCGGCATCGCCGGGCTGCGGGATTCGCAGGGCCGACGATTCTCGACCCCAGCCCGGACCCCGCGCCATTCACGGTGAACAATGGGTACATGGGGCCTTGACGCCGTCGAATCAGAGGCAGATGATCAGAGATGTTCCACGCTGAATCTGAAGACCATCGCTGCGGTTCCGCAGCAGGAGGGAGCAGAGGAGTATGGCAACACCGAGCGCCGAAGGCGATCCGCCTGGTTTCTCCAGCGGGTGAGGACAGCCGTCCGAATCACGTCACGCAGGTGCCGCAGGTCCTATGAGTCCCGATCATCAGGATGATCAGTACAGAGGACTCCAACCCAGACGCCCACGACGAGATCCCGACGGCTCCCGCACCGAGGATGAACCTTGACGATGCAGGCCCCGCCCGACGGACGGGGCCTGTAGCGCGCTCGAAGCGCGTTGGACCGGGTGGGGGTTGACGCGACGTCGCCGGATAGGGTCGTTCGCATGGGCACCACTCCCGACACACCTGCTGGTTCAGGTCCCGAGGCCGACGCCACGTCACTCGAGGGCGTACGCCAAGCGCGCTATGTCCCGCCGCCGGGCGCAACCGTCGTGTTGCTCGTGCGCCACGGCGAATCGGAGGCCGCACATCCCGATCGACCATTCCCGCTCGTCGGCGGCCACGGCGACCCCGCTTTGCACCCGAACGGGCGGGCCCAGGCCGAGCGTGTCGGTGCCAGGCTGGCGCACGAGCGAGTCGACGCGATCTATGTCACGAGCCTGCGCCGCACCCACGAGACAGCCGCGCCACTCGCAGCCGCGGTCGGGCTCGAACCGCGGCTCGAGCCCGACCTCCGGGAGGTGCACCTCGGCGAATGGGAAGGCGGGCTCTTCCGGTTCCAGGTCGCCGCGGGCCATCCCGCGGCGCTGCAGATGCGGGACGAACAGCGGTGGGACGCAATACCAGGTGGCGAGCCCAGCGACGTGTTCCACGCCAGGACCCAGTCCGCGTTCCTGCGCATCGTCGCCGCCCATCCGGACGGTCGTGTGGTGGTCGTCGCCCATGGCGGGGTGATCGGGCAGCTGCTGCATCACGCCGCCGGGTCGCAGCCTTTCGCGTTCCTCGGTGCGGACAACGCGTCCATCAGCGAGATCGTCGTCACTGCGGAGGGGCAGCAGATCGTCCGGCGCTTCAATGACGCCAGCCACCTCGATGATCTGTACGCATAGCGTATAGATCGCATCCCACCGTCAGTGCACCGCTACCGCGAGGGGTTGACGATCCTCTTCTCCGGCTGCGTGCGCACCGAAGATCATCGGCAGCGTCGCCGCCGCATCACGGTCTCGGATCATCAGCGCCGCGCCCGCGGCGACGATCGAGAAGAACGTTGCTGCGAGGAACGCGTCGTGGAAACCGCCCACCTGCGCAGCCCGCACCGCAGCGGTGCCGGTGACACCGGCCGTGAGTGCGTTCGTGCGGCTCAGCCATACCGTCGCCAAGACCGCGACACCGAGCGCACCGCCCACCTGGCGCTGGGTCGAATAGAGCGCGGATGCTCGGCCGGTGTTGGCGCCTGAGATGTTCGCGTACGTGGCCGCCTGGAGGGGAATGAACGCGAACGACATCGAGATGCCACGCAGGAACATCAGCACGCGGATCCACCACAGGCTCGTCGACAGATCGACCTCCACGAAGGCGAGGCTGACGATCGTCACCGACACAAGGCCACCGGCGATCAGACGACGCGGGCCAATCCGGGGATACAACCGGCCGACCACCCGAATGGCCAGCATCATGCCGATTGCCTGCGGGAACGTCGTGAGCCCCGACTGCAGGGCCGAGAGGCCGCGGAGATTCTGTAGGAACTGCGGCAGCAGGAAGAGCAGGCCGGCCATGCCGCCGAAGCTGACGGCTTGGACGATGTTCGAGTTCCGGAACATCCGCTCTCGGTAGAGGCGAAGATCGAGCATCGGTTGGCTCAGTCGGAGCTCGACGACGACGAGCAACGCGAACATCGATATACCCGTGATCGCCGTGAGCAGCACTGGTGCTGACCGCCATCCCTTGCTCGGCCCCTCCGACAATGCATAGAGAACGAGGGCAAGGCCGCCGCCGGAAAGAACGAAGCCGGCAGCATCGAATCGGCCGGCTGAGGGTTCCCGGCTCTCCTTGAGGAACAACGCGCCGAAGATGAAGCCGAATACGCCGACCGGGAGGTTCACGTAGAAGATCCAACGCCACGACACATCGGTGACCAGCCAACCACCGACGACCGGACCGAGGGCCGGCGCAAGGACGGCCGGAATCATCAGCACCGACGCGGCCTTCGCCCGCTCAGACGGCGGGAACGCACGGAACAGCATGGCCGTGCCGACCGGCGTCAACATGCCGCCGCCCACTCCCTGGAGGATGCGGAAGGCGATCAGCTCACCGGCCGAGTGCGCCTGGCCGCAAAGTGCCGATGCGACCGTGAACGCGAAAAGCGCGAACAGGAAGGTCTTCTTCGTCCCGATGCGATCGCCGACCCAACCCGAGGCGGGTATCCACACCGCAAGCGATACGAGGTACCCGAGCACGACCCATTCGATGGATGAAGCGGAGGTATGAAGATCGCGGGCCAGCGATGGAATGGCAACATTGACGATGGTCGTGTCCATGATGTCCATGAACATTCCGGTGACGAATACGGCAGCAACAATCCATTTGTACGGTACTCCGCGTAATTCCATGTTTGATGTTTCCTTTGTTGTCGACGCCGCGTGGTTCTATTGTCGTCGGATCGGGGGGGACGTTCGAGACTTCGGTCGAGGCTGCTGAATGATCTCCTTCAGCGCCGATTCCATGGCAATGGAAACGACCCGACCGATGAACACCGGGTCGACCGGGTTGCGCACGATCAGCTGCTGGAAGGCGATCGGTCCGAGGATGAGGCTCGCCATCAGCTCGACATCGGTCCGAGCCGGAAGCACGCCAGCGACGACCGCTGCGGCCACGGCTTCGGTGAGCGGCTTGCCTCGGACGCGGAGGATCTCCTCGTACACGGCGAGCATGTCGGCGTCGCGACCGGCAAACGCAAGCAGTTCCGGCAACAGCACCGACATCGGCGGAGCGCCGATCCGGCGGGCGAACGCCAGGGCAAGGGCAAGAATGCGGGCCTCGAGGTCGCCGGTTGGTGCTTCCGACTCCTCGGGCACGAGGGTGTACCACGCCGCGAGGATCAGCGCTTCACGGGTGGGCCAGTGCCGGTACACCGTCGTCTTGGCCACACCGGAACGCTCCGCGATGGCATCGACGCTCACCGCATGCATGCCCCGTTCGACCATCAGGTCGATAGTCGCCCCGATCACCGCCGCCCGCGACCGCACGGCCCGGGGATCAGCCGACTCGACATCAGATGGCGCAGTTGGCCGTGAAGTTGGTCCTACCGGGCTCACAACGCTACGCTACCGTGCAGTAGCGTTGTAGAACCAAGTCTCCTCACCCCCCGGAGATGGATGCTGGGTCCCTCCTTCAACCGGAGGTGCCCAGCATCTGGAGACTTGCCTGCACGACGATCCGGCTCCACTGCCGCGGATGGCGGAGCAACGCATGCCCGTCCCCGGCGACACGCTCGTAGCCCACGACCGATGCGACGGCGCGGGCGCGGTCGGCGAAGGCGGCCGACAGCCGTGGATCAGTGACCCGGTCGGCAGAGCCATGGGCGATGTGCAGGGCGCGGCCCCTGAGCGCATCGACGGGTTCGCCGGCGGGCAGCCACGGAGCGAGGCCCACCACACCATTCACGTCCGGTGCATCGGCGACACGCATGGCGGTGCGACCACCCATCGAGTGGCCGACGATCACGATCGGAAGCGGGCCATCGGCGCGTGACGCAATCTCGGCGAGCGCCCAACGCGCGTCCGCCACCGGCGACATCTCGTTGCCGTTCCATCCCCGGAGCGTGAAGCGCAGGGTCCAGACCGCCATGCCCTCGTGGGTGAGGCGACGCCGAACCGACCACGCGAGCAGGCGCATTCGCACCACGGCCAGCCGATACGGGCGCATGAGCTCGTGGCTCTGTTCGCGCCCGCCGTGGAGGATGAGCACCGCGCCGAGTAGCGGGCCGGCGGCCCTGTGCTCGCGTAGATCGCGACCCTGGATGACTGACACGGGTCGGACGGGTCCGCAAACGTCAGGCCGTCCGCTCAGCCGAGCTGTTCGTGAAGGAACGCGACGACGGTCGGCCAGATCGTCGCGTATGCCTTCTCGTCCTTCGTGCCGAGGGCGTTGTGGGGCGCCATGAACGCATGGCCGGTGCCGGGGTGGACGGTGAGCGTGACGTCCTTGCCCATCGCCTGCAGCTTGGCCTCGAGCGCCTTCGCCGCTTCGGGGCCGAAGTAGTCGTCGTGCTCGGCCATGTGGCCGCGGACCGGCGCCGTCAGCGCCGACCAGTCGGGCTCGGCGTCACCCTGCGGGAACCCGTAGAAGGGGACGATCGCTTTCACCATGTCGGGGCGATTGACGGCGATGATGAACGACAGCAATCCGCCCATACAGAACCCGACCACACCGATTCCGTCGCTGGTCACGGCGTCGTGCGCGGCAAGGAAATCGACGGCACCGCTCATGTCACGCCCAGCACGATCGGGCGGCATGCTCTGCATCAGCGCGCCGGCCTTGTCCATCTCTGTATGGCCCGCCAACTCCCCGTGGTAGAGATCGGGCGCGAACGCAACGAACCCGGCTTCGGCGAGCCGTTCGGCCATCTCCTTGATGCCGGAGTCGAGACCCCACCACTCCTGGAGGACGAGGACGCCGGCGCCTGATCCGCTCTCCGGCCGGACCAGGTAGCCCGAGGCGGTGCTGCCGTTGCTCTTGAACTCCACGGTTTCGCTCATCGCGAGAACGTATCGCCTTCGTATCGCCTTCGTACCGCCTTCGTACCGCCTTCGTACCGCCAAGGTGGTCAGCCGACACCCGGGTTGATCGGCGCGTCGGCGATGACGGAGGCGGACATGAGTTGCGCCATCTCCTCGTCGGTGACCTCGAGGAGACCCTGCAGGATCTCCGCGTTGTGCTCGCCGAACAGGGGTGAGTGACGGCGCGGTGCGGGCCTGCCGTCGGCCAGGCGCCACACCGCACCTTGTTGGCGATAGGCGTGCATCTTCGGGTGCGGCAGTGCGACCCAGAAGCGACGCGCACCGAGATGCGGATCCTCCAGTAGAGCGATCGTGTCGAGTACGCGCCCGGCCGCCAGACCGGCACCCTGCAACCGGTCCATGGCCGCCTGCGGGTCGGTGCCGACCGACCATGATCGTATGCGCGCATCGATCTCATCATGACGAACGTGGCGGGCCGAATTAGTAAGCGCGCGCAGTTCATCATCCTCGGCGACACCGATTTCGTCGCAGAGACGGCGCCACTCGTCGTCCGTGCGTATCGATAACACGAGCCACTGGTCGTCGCCGACGACCGGGTAGCAGCCCTGCGGCGCGAACCGCGCATCACGGCATCCTCGGTGGACCGGCTCTTCCCCTCGGCCGGCGGCGACGAATGCTTCGCCGATCAGCACCATCCCGGTTTCGAGCTGCGCAAGGTCGACGTGGACAGGCTCGCTCGACAGCTCACGGCGCAGCAGGGCCAGCGCGGTTGCGGCCACGGCTGCGGTGCCGGCAACCGGGTCGCCATAGGAGATGCCGGTCTTGAACGGCTCCCCGTCGCCGTAGCCCGAAAGCGAGGCGAGGCCGGACATGAGCTCGATCACCGGTCCGAAGCCGACGTAGTCGCGCTGCGGGCCGTACTTGCCGAATGCCGCCATGCTGATGACGACGAGGCGCGGGTTGGTGGCATGAAGGACGTCGGCGCCGAGGCCGAGCTTGTCGAGCACGTCGGCGCGGTAGTTCTCGATGAGCACGTCGGCATGGGTGACGAGGCGAAGGAGCAGCTCTCGCCCGTCCGGCTGCGCCAGATCGAGGGTGAGCGAACGCTTGTCCCGGTTGTAGGCGTTGAAGTAGAACGCGGAGTTCCAGGGGTCGGTGACGTCTGGCTGCGGGATGAGCGTGCGGATGTTGTCCCAGGCAGAGGGCGACTCGACCTTGATCACATCTGCGCCCATCTCCGCCATTCGTAGGGTCGCATACGGTCCGGCCCACATCATGGTCAGGTCGATGACGCGGATGCCGGCCAGCGGGAGCGTCGGGCCGGGCTCCGGCACCAGTGTCGCCGCCGGTGCGCCAGGGCGGTCGGCAGCCCATACGACAGCGCCGTCGGCGACCGAATCCGCGGCCGACTCTGCTTCGAGCGCTCCCCGCCATCCGAAGCCCGGGAAGGGTCGGCCGGGTATGAGCGACGTCCCTTCGGTGTCGACGCGGTCGAACGCGCCCCGCTCGGCAAGGCCGTCACTTGCGAGCAGGTCGGTAGGAGTCGTTGCCGTGCCCATCGGGACCCTCGTCGACAGGCTGGTGGCCCGTAGTTCCGCCATTGTCTTGTCGGCGAAGTAGACGTAGAGCTTTGCCGCCAGTTCCTCGTCGTTCTCGGGAAGCTGGCGCTGCGCGGGTTCGCGGAATCGGGGCTCGGCCAGCTCGGGATCATCGAGGAGCCTGAACAGCGCCGGGGTCTGGCGTTCCAGTGCGAACACCCCGGCCCAGCCGTCCAGGCATGGATAGATCGCCCACGTCGCCCTGGTCTGGTTGCCGAGCCGGGTCATCGGGAGACCCGTGTACGACGTGTAGGCCCCGTAGTACTCGAGCATCCCGGCTGCGCACTCCTGACCGGAGATGTCGGCAAGGTCCCCCCGACCGTGTCGCAGCCGACCGAGCCACAGGGTGACGGCAGCTGCGAATGCGTTGCCGGCGCCGAGCGCGTACGCCTGGTTCCCGCCGGTGACGAGCGGGGTGCGGCTGGCGTCGCCGGTGAGGCTCATGATCCCACCGAGTGCGAACGCGACGGCGTTCGTGTGCTGATGGTCGGCGTACGGGCCGGTGAGCCCGAACGGCGTGACCGACACGATCACCTGGAGCGGATGGGCGGCCCGGTGCGCTTCCCAGTCGATTCCCAGAGCCTGCAGTCCGCCACGTTGCACGTCGCTGAGCACGATGTCGACTTCCACCAGGAGCCGTCGCCATTCGTCGGTCTCCGTGCTGGCCATGCGGAGCGAGCGTTTGCCAGCGTGGACATAGGCGATCTCATCTGCGGTCATCGGGTCGGCGAAGCCGGGGTCGACATGAACGACGTCCGCGCCGTAGCCCCTGAGGAACCGGCCGGCCAGCCCGGCGGCGTATCCGCCGGACAGTTCGAGGACGCGCACTCCGCGCAATGGGGCAATCTCAGTCACGGCCATACCGTAGGCACGCCGACCCCGCGTCGACACATCGACGCGGGACAACATTTGTGGGTGGGCCGCGAAATGATGCACGTAGGGTGGGCGGGCATGGAAACCGTGCGCACGTTCTGCCGCATCTGCGAACCGTCGTGCGGGCTCATCGCCCATGTCGACGGTGGGGTGCTGGTGAAACTCACGCCCGACCGCGCCCATCCGGCCACAAAGGGCTTCGCCTGCCACAAGGGGCTCGCCGCTGTCGACCTGCACCGCGACACCGACCGCCTCGACCACCCGGCCCTGCGAGCTCCCGACGGCACATGGACACGGGCGTCGTGGGACGAAGCGATGGCCTACACCGCCGGCCGCCTGCAGGCCCTCATCGCGGAACACGGCCCCAACGCGCTCGCCGCCTACGTGGGCAACCCGACGGCGTTCAATGCGCTCGGCTCGCTCCACGTCGGCACGATGCTGCGCAGTCTCGGTGTGCGCCGAACATTCTCCTCCGGTACGCAGGACTGCGCCAACAAATTCGTGGCCAGTGAAGCGGTGTTCGGATCGTCGACCGTGCATCCGATACCTGACCTCGAGCACACCGACCTCTGCATCATCATCGGTGAAAACCCTCGGGCATCGCAAGGCAGCTTCTATTCGATTGCCAACGTCCTCGGCGAGCTGCGCCGCGCAAGGGGCCGCGGCACCCGCATCGTGTTCGTCAACCCGCGCCGCATCGAGACACCCGAGCGCGGCGTCGGCGACACCCTCCTCATCCGGCCCGACACCGACGTCTGGTTCCTCGCCGCGCTGCTGCGCGAGATCGATGCGCTCGGCGGCTTCGACCAGTCGGTCATCGCCCTCCACGGCCGCAACATCGAGGGTCTGCGCGCATTCATCGCCGACTACCCCGCCGATCGCGTCGCCGAGGTCACGAACATCAGCGCCGACGCGATCCGTGAGCTCGCAGCTGCGTGGGTGGACACGCCGCGCGCTTCGGTCCACGCATCGACCGGCATCAACATGGGCCGCCAGGGGACGCTCGCCTACTGGCTCGTGCACATGCTGTCGTTCGTCACCGGCCGCCTCGACGCCACTGGCGGCAACCTCAAGAGCGACGGCTTCTACCCGAACGCGCGCTCCGGCACCGGCGTCCCCGAGCAGGGGTATGTCGACACCGAGTTCGGCCGCGTCCGCCGCGGCGCGCTGCCCGGCACGCTCCTCTCCCATGCCATCCTCGACAGCGACGAACCGGTGCGAGCGCTTCTCGTCGTGGCCGGCAACCCGCTACTTTCCATCGCCGGCCAGGAGCGGCTGCGCAAAGCGTTCGAACAGCTCGAGCTCCTCGTCGTCGTCGACATCTACCCGAGTGCAACGGCCGAGCTCGCCCACGTCGTGATGCCGTGCACCGACATGTACGAGCGTGATGACCTCAACATCGTGAACATCGGTACGAGCGCAATCCCGTTCGCGCAGTACACACCGGCAGTCGTGGAGCCCGGCGGCGAGCGCAAGCCGGAGTGGTGGATCGCGCACCGCCTGCTGCAGGAACTCGGCAAGCCTTCGATCCTCGACGACGCCGAACCCGACCCGTGGGCCAAGTGGCGGCACATGCTCGACAGCGGCAGCGGCGTAGCCCTGGCCGAGCTGCAGGCGACCGGCGAGCCCCGGCTGCTCCCCGCTCTCGCGCCGGGCCAGTTCTATGAGCGGCAGGTGCACACGCCCGACGGTCTCGTCGATTGCTGCCCGGCTGCGTTCGGCGACGCGCTCGTGCGCTGTCGCGAACTCTTCGCTTCGACGCTCGACGAGATCGGTGACGGCCGACTCCGCCTGATCCACCGGCGCGACCCGTGGATGCACAACTCGTGGTTCTCGAACGTGGCTCGCATGAAGCGGGGCGGGCGAACCACGAACCCACTCTCGATGCACCCCGACGACGCGCTCGCCCGCGGCCTGGCCGATGGCGATCCGGTGCGGGTCGCGAGCGACCACGGGGAGATCGAGTCCGTCGTGGAGCACGATGCCGACCTCATGCCCGGCGTGGTGTCGATGGTCCACGGCTGGGGCCACACCGCCAGCCCGCGCCTCGGCGTCGCCCACGCCCACCCGGGTGCCAACCCGAACGCGCTGCTTCCGATCGGCGACGGGAGCTTCGAGCCCCTCTCGAGCCAGGCGCAC
>JAYUDQ010000391.1:0-1836 GCA_043739745.1 Acidimicrobiia bacterium
CGTGGCCGCCATTCCTGGTGTGATCAGCGCCGAAGAGGTCACCGGTCCGTACGATGTCATCGTCAAGGTGGAGTCCGAGTCGCTCGACACGCTCGGCCGTAACGTCGTCTCTCGGATCCAGCTCGTCGAAGGGATCACCCGCACGCTCACCTGCCCGGTCATCCACTTTTGACATGGCGGCGGGGCCTGCCGCCGCTGCGCTTTGGCACCCGCCGCGGCGCCTCGTTGGGCGCGGCGGGGACGGCCGTCAGGTTCGGGTGGCTCTGTACGTCGTGTGCACCACTTCGGCAAATGACGCGCACCGATCGGCGAAGGCTTGGTTTCGGATCTCGAGAAGGTTCTCGGCGTTCGACTCCCCGGAATGCGAGCAGTTGAAGGAGCCTGTCAGCACCCAGTCGTCGGCCACGATCAGCTTCGCGTGCATGAAGTCGTGCACGGTTCCGGCACCCCACGGTGTCGAGTGCTTCTCGGCCAGCCGACCCGAAGATCGTATGCGCTCATACAAGGGTGCTTTCCAGGCTGCGCGGCCGTCGGCCTTCCACTGCCGGAGGACCTCAGCCATCTGCGTCCCGTCAACGGTGATGAGCGTGTCGACCCGACCGTCCTGCAGCACTTCGGCGACCGTTCCGAGGCCGGGCGTCGAGGTGAGCACCGGTGAGCAGATCCGGACGCGGTGCTTCGCCTCGGCGATCCGTCGGGAGATCACCTGGCTCATGGCCCGACCGCGACCGGGCGAGAAGAACGCGCGGACCTGGAGCGGTTTCCCGGAGTAGCTGAGCTGGCTGGGTTGGTCGTCGAACGTCCCGGTACCCTCGACCTCTCGTCGCTGCCAGAGCTGCTCGAAATCACGCGTGTACGCGGCGGCCAGGTCGGTGCCCGGGATCGTGACGATGATGTTCTCCATGCGGGTGAACGAGCTCGTGGTCCAGTTCGTCGATCCGGTCCACACCGCTGCGTTTCGGACGTCTGCTGCGTCTCGAACCGCGTACTTGTGATGCATCAGGTCGTAGCGACCGTCGATGGCTTTCGACGGCACGGCCCGCTGCACGCGCGTCATGGCGCTCGGTCCTTCGTGGGGTTCGGCTGCGGGATAGGGACCTGGTCCGTCGACATCGTTGAACACCACACGCACAGACACGCCGCGCGTCTCCGCGTCGTTCAGCGCGCGTACTATCTGGTCGCTGATGTGGTGGTGATCGACGTCGAAATGGGCGTCGTAGATGGCGACGTCGAGCGATGATCGGGCCGCAGCGAGGAACGCGACCAGCCGGTCGGCGGCGAACTCGACGGACTGTCCGCCATCGGTGAGGAACACGGCGTTCGGCTCGTCAGGCGGCGGAGGCGATCCAGTCACGCCTGGGACCGTAGCGGCCGTGATGCGGGACCAGGTCGAAGCGGTGAACACGTCGGGGCCACCTAAGGTGCCGCCCATGGAGTTTCGCAATCTCGGTCACAGTGGTCTCAAGGTCTCCGCCATCAGCTACGGGAACTGGCTTACCCACGGAAGCCAGGTGGAAGAGGATGCTGCCCTCGCTTGCGTGGAACGCGCGCTCGATCTCGGCATCACGACGTTCGACACCGCCGACGCCTATGCCGGCACCAAGGCGGAAGTCGTCCTCGGCAAGGCGCTGAAGGATCAGCGCCGCGACCGTGTCGAGATCTTCACCAAGGTGTTCTGGCCGACGGGGCGTGGAGTGAACAACCGGGGTCTCAGCCGCAAGCACATCGTGGAAGGCCTCGACGGTTCACTGAAGCGGCTCGGTACCGACTACGTCGACCTGTACCAGGCCCATCGCTACGACTACGAGACGCCGCTCGAGGAGACGATGCTTGCCT
>JAYUDQ010000392.1:0-1835 GCA_043739745.1 Acidimicrobiia bacterium
CGGCATCGACCGATGAGACGGCGACGTTCGGCATCACCGTCGACCGGTCGAGCGGCTTCGCGGGCCCGGTCTCCTTCACGACATCCGGCCTCCCCGCCGACATGCGGCTGAACTTCGCCCCGAACCCCACGACGTCGAGCACGAACCTCTACGTCACGCCCGGGCCGGCAACACCATCGGGGCGTTACGTCTTGACGGTCGTCGGCACGTCGGGGATTACGCAACGTGCCGCGGCCATTGCCATCAACGTCAACACCGTCGGTGACTTCGCCCTCATCGCCAATCCGACGACACGTACTGTGGCCGGGGCCATCTCGACGAGCTACCGGATCGACATCGCTACCGCACTCGCCTCCCGTCCGAAGGTCGCCTTCGACGTCTCCGGCGTCCCGACCGGGATCGTGGCGTCGTTCAGTGCGACCTCAGCGGACAAGTCGACGGATCTGAGGATCCAATCGTCAGCGGCCGTGCCGTCGGGAACGTATCCGCTGACGATCACGGGCCGCAGTGGTCCGAACGTCCGCCAGATCGTGGTCAACCTCGTGGTCAACAATCAGCCCCCAGGATTCGGGTTGTCGGCCACTCCAGGGGTCATCGGCATCACCCGCGGATCGACCGGCGCGGTGTCGGTGGCGGTCAATTCGGTCGGCGGCTTCTCCGGGGCGGTGACGATCACGACCGCGAACTTTCCGGTCGGGGTCACCGTGACCCGGGTGCCTGATGGTCTGAACCCGGCGACGCTGCTCATCCAGGTGCCCGCAAATGCAGTGCCTGGACAGTCCCAGATGTCGATCACCGGCACGAGCGGGATCTACACCGCAACGGTCCAGGTGACACTCATCGTCACGTAGCCGGCGTCGCGTAGCCGCTGCAGAGGGGCTGCCTGCGGGCGGCCCCTCCGGTCGCGTGCGGAACCGGTCTGCATGTCCGCTCGGCGCTCAGGAGTCAGCCGGACAGGCTCGTCCAAAGGTGCTGCAGCGCGTACGAGCGCCACGGACGCCACATCTCGGCCCTCGCCGCCGCCGACTTCGGGTCACCGGCGACGCCCAGATGCTCCAGCGCGCGGCGGACACCGAGATCGGTGGCCATGAACACGTCAGGATCGCCGAGCGCTCGCATCTCGATGTACGCCACCGTCCATGGGCCGATTCCCGGCATCGCCAGCAGCGAATCACGGAGCCGTACTCGGTCGGCTCCGGGATCGATTTCAACCGTGCCCTCTGCAACCGCACTCGCCAAGCGGTGGATGGTGTCCGCTCGGGCTCGCGGCATCGGGAACTGCGCGGGGTCGGCCTCGGCGAATGCGGCCGCACTCGGGAACAGCCGCTCGATCCCTGTCGTCGCCCCCAGCGGGTCGGTGCCGTTGTCGGTTCCGCCGGTCCCATCGGTTCCGCCGGTCCCATCGGTTCCGCCGGTCCCATCGGTTCCGGCGGTCCTATCCACGACGTCTTCGCCCAACGCTGCCGACAGACGGGCCAACACGGTACGGGCCCCGGCCACCGACACCTGTTGGCCAACGATGGCACGCACCGCGATCTCGAAGCCGTCGCCGTGGCCGGGCGCGCGCAAGCCCGGTCGCTTGGCCACAAGCGGGGCGAGAAGCTGGTCGGCGCCGAGTGCGGTGGCCACGGCGACGGGGTCCGCGTCCAGATCGAGGAGGCGTCGGCAGCGTTGGACCGCAGCACCGAGGTCGCGCAGATCGCTCAGCCGCAGCGTGCAGGCAACGTGGTCGGGAAGCGGACGCAGGGTCACGAGTCCGGTCCCGTGCGGCAGCCGCATCGAGCGGGCGTAGACCCCGTCCGTCACGGACTCGACGCCGCTGATGCTGCGCATCC
>JAYUDQ010000393.1:0-1826 GCA_043739745.1 Acidimicrobiia bacterium
CCGACCAGTTGCCGTTGCTCGTCCGCGTGCGGTAGACCTCTGGGTCATCGCCGCGGCCCGCCGACCGCTACTTCATCCCACCACGTCAGGAACAACGCACGAACGAGATCATCGTCGGAGTCGACGACAGTGCAACGGCCCGTGAAGCGGCGTACCAGGCTGCTGCGCTCGCGTCCGCCAGCAACCTCCCGCTCCATCTCGTGATGGCGCTTGGCAAGAGCTCGGCGATCGAGGTGAGCGGCGGCTCCGAGAAGTGGCATACCGATACTGTCACCCTTGCCGACCAAGTGCTGGAGGCGCTCGCAGGTGAGCTGCGCGGCACGGCACCGGTCATCCACGCGGTGATCGTGAAGGATCCGGCAAAGGCGCTCTGTGAGGAAGCGGCGCGGCTCGACGCATCAAATGATCGTCGTCGGCAACAGGCGGGTGCAGGGAGCCGCGCTGGTGCTCGGCTCGATCGCCAACGACGTTGCCAGACAAGCACCCTGCAACGTCTTGATCGTCCACACCACCTGAGCATCCGGAATCGACTATCGATCAGCGAGTCTCACCCAAAGCGTGCGAGCGGGGCGCACGCAGCAGCGCGAGTGGAGTCATGATGCTGAATCACCGGGTTCTGGTCCGCCCGTGACGAGCGTGGTGTATGCGGCGATCAACAGGTCTCCCGCTGGGGTGCCTGCAACTTCGATATCGAGCGGCTCCAATCGAGCCAGAACGCGGTGCACGGGCTCTGGCGGCGCGGCGATGGGCACCGTCCATCGGCCGGAATGTCGAACCGTCCGTCCGGGCGTCAGCGGCCACCACGTCGGTAGGCCATCGGCCCGAGCGAGCTGCGCACTTGCCGACCGACCCTGCGCGAGGTATCCGAGCACCTGCTCGCGGCTGCGGCCGCGCCAAGAGAGGAGAAGCCATGGATCGTTGTCGAGTTGGTCCGCGAACACGTACAGAACGGCGGCGATGTGTTTGCAGGGGTTCTCCCGATCCGGGCAGCTGCACGTGGCCTGCAGCGATCGCCAGGTCGTCGGGAACAGGCTGATGCCAGCGTCGCTGCATGCTGTCTCGAGCTCGGGCGGAACTTCTCCGGCCAACAGGCGCGCCGCGAAACGAACTTGGGAGCGAAGCGTGTCATCGAGGCGTGACCATTGGGCCTCGGTGGGCTGATCGCCCCGAACCGTCACCACGTACGGGGTGCGCCGGGATCCCTGCACCTGCGCGACGAGCAGACCTGGCGTCACGTCCACGGTCAACACCTGACCGCCGCGAGCGTAGCGTCGACCTCGTTGCATTCGGGTGCCCAGCCCGTATGACTCCAACACCCCGACGAACCGTTTCGACCACCATGTCGCTGCCATTGCGCCGCGCTGCTTGCTCGTTGCGATCCCGCCTTCGGCCTTGAGCGGCGTGGAGGCCGGGTAGGTCTGCCACGGGTCGTCCCATCGACGTTTGCTCACGAGTCGGTCTCCTGCGGTCGGAGAGAGATGACGTCTCGCAATTCGTCGACTGTCAGTTCCGTGACCCACTGCTCCCCAGAGCCGACCACTCGCTCGGCCAGCGCCCGCTTGTTAGTGATCATCTCGTCGATCCGTTCTTCGATCGTGCCGCTGGACACCAGCTTGTGAACCTGGACTGTCCGACGCTGGCCGATCCGGTAGGCGCGGTCGGTCGCTTGGTCCTCGACTGCCGGGTTCCACCACCGGTCGAGGTGGATCACATGAGACGCAGCGGTCAGGTTCAGACCGGTGCCGCCGGCTTTCAGCGACAACACGAAGATCTGAGGACCGTCCGGTTCGTTGAACGCGGCGACCATTTCATCGCGTCGGGATCGG
>JAYUDQ010000394.1:0-5001 GCA_043739745.1 Acidimicrobiia bacterium
TTGCGGCCCTGCCGTTCTACATCGTGTCCACTGCTGATGAGGCGAAGAGAGTGCTGGCCCTGCCAGGCAATGACTGGAACCCGGCAGATATGGCCGCCCAGTTCAAGAAGCTCTGGGGCGTCTGATCCCCTCGCTGTAATCCGCATCAGCTGAAGGGCCGGGTACACCACATGTGTGCCCGGCCCTTTGCTTTTCGAGGTGGTGCTTTCGTTGTTTGTCTCCAAGGCATACGGGTCAACGATCAGCTGACGCTGTTCTTTCTGACGGTTGGTGCGGCTGCCACCGTGCAACTTGGGCCTGGTGCGGGGAAGACGCATCGCCCGTTGATCCCGTCATGGTGGGGCGGAGGACCCGTAGTAGTCCGAGCGCGGGGTGCGACACGAGGTCGCACGATCAAGTGAGTGAGTTGAGGAGGTTCGACTGATGTCGAAGATGTAGCTCTGGGTTGGTGTCGATGGCCTATCCCCGGCCTGACGTGCGTTGCGGGTGACTGCGGGGTGCGAAGCTCAGGTTGTCAAGCCCAAGGGTTCCTGGCCCATCCGGGAGCCACAGGTGAAGGGGAAGACCGGACGGGTGAACGCGAGTGAACCCCTGTTGATGCCTCGTCATCGGAGACCCGCCGATGGGAACAGGTGCGGGTGTAGGGCATGCCGCTGGGAAGCGGCCGACGCTGACCGGGAGACCCGTTCCGGTCAGGTGACACCGTCTGCCTCGGGGTATAGGGGGCACCCTCCCCGGTCGAATCTTGATCGTGTGGAACGTGACAATCCCGTTGGGAGTCCGGGCAGTTGTCCGGTGCGTCGTCCGTGAGGACGGCGGAGTGTCCCAGCGGGCGAAGGATGACCCAACAAGCCAATGCCGGTGGCCGAAAGGCGACAGGAAACCGGGGCCGGAAGCTGGCACCTCCGCCAGCGGTCTCGGATAACTGGCCGGATACGGGCTGATGCCTGGACCCGAAAGGGTGCTGACGTGGGTCAGATGAGCTTGTGGAGAACGCTTTGAAAACGACGCTCGAACCGAAGGACAAGTTGGATGCCGACCCGTACCCAACCCGACCATCGGAACGCTCACTGCGCTCGCCGACTCGCTCGGCCTCGAACTCGTGCCGCAGAAGCAGCACGCCAGCTGACCGGTCAGTCGAGCACCGTCCGTCGGCGCTGAAACTCCGACCGGAGGGCGAGCGCACGCCGGTAGTCGTTCGCCGATGATACGTTGACTTTCTTTACAACGTCAACTCCTTCGCTGTACCGCAACTCCTCACCAGGAAAGGCCAGGGACCCGCATGGACCTCGGACTCGCCGGCAAAACCGCCATCGTCACCGGGGCCAGTCGAGGCGTCGGGCGCAGCATCGTCGAGCGACTGCTCGCCGAAGGAATGCGAGTGGCCTTCTGCGCGCGCAACCCCGACGGCGTCCACGAAGCACAGCGTGCGTTCGGCGACAACGCCGTTGGCGCCATCGTCGACTCCGAGGATCCCGACGCCGTCGCTGCCTGGGTGCAATCCGTAGCCCGCTCGCACGGCGTTATCGATGTCGTCGTACCGACCATCAGCGCCAAGGGTGGCATCGCGCCAACGCCCGAAGGATGGAAGAAGAGCTTCGACATCGACGTGCTGAGCACGGTGGCGGTGATCGATGCTGCGCTCCCTCACCTTCGGGCCTCCGGCAGCGGGAGCATCGTCCAACTGGGCACCATTGCGTCGGTCGAGTTCCACCACTTCCCCGGTGGGGGGTACAGCTACGGAGCGATGAAGGCTGCGTTGGTCAACTACATCTCTCATCTCGCCAAGGAGATCTACGCCGACGGGGTCCGCGCCAACGTTGTGTCGCCAGGACCCGTTTACATCGACGGTGGATCGTGGGAGCGGATCAAAGATCGAATGCCCGACTACTACAACCAGCACGTCGAGCAGCACCCGGCCAAGCGATTGGGACGCGCCGACGAGGTTGCCAACGTCGTCGCCTTCCTCGCCAGTCCGATGGCGTCGTGGGTCAACGGGCAGAACATCGTGGTCGACGGCGGCTTCACCCAGCGAGTGGCGTACTGATGCGGCCCAGAGGTGATCGGGTGGAACTGCCCTGGGGTCGGCGGTGTGGTTGATTGGGATAAGTGGCTGAGGGCCTCAGATGCAACAGAGCCATCGCTCGACATCACCCCGCTGCCCAACCTCCTCTACACCATCGGCACGACCGGCAGGCCGAAGGGTACCGAGCTACCACCGACGATGTTCGCCGGAGGCGACAACATGGCCGAGCACTGATCGGAGAACCGAAGAATCACCGAATGGGGGCCTTCGGAACGCACCTGGTCGTCGGCCCGAGGTACCACACAGGCCGTTGTCGGGTATGAGGCTGCTGGTGGCCGCGTGCCATCGGTGATCCCTGAATCGGTTCGGTGCCGAGGACACACTGGCCGCCATCGCTCACTACCGCACCGAAACTGCGGTGATGGTGCCCACCCACTTCGTCCGTCTCCTCGCGCTACCCGACGAGGTGAAGGCCAGCTACGACGTCTCGTCGATGAAGGTCGTCGCCCATACCGGCGCAAAGTGCCCGGTCGAGGTGAAGCGGGCGATGATCGAATGGTGGGGCCCGATCTTCTACGACGCCTACGGCGCCACCGAGGTCGGCACCACGTGCTCGATCGACAGCGACGACTGGTTGCCCTATCCCGGTTCGGTCGGCCGTGCCGTGCCACCCTTCACGGCACTGGTGCTCGACGACGATTGCAACGAGCTGCCACCCGACACCGAAGGCCGGCTCTTCTTCAGAGATGCCACCGGTCGCGGTGTCGTTTACCCCAACGACGCCGAAAAGACCGCTGCCGCGAACATCGCCCCGGGGGTGTTCACCTTGGGAGAGATCGGCTACGTCAACAGCGAGGGCTTGTCTACATCACCGATCGGTTCAGCGACATGGTGGTCTCGGGCGGGGTCAACATCTACCCCGCCGAGGCCGAGCAGGTGTTGATCGAGCACCCCGCGGTGGTCGACGTCGCTTGCATCGGCGTGCCCCACCCGGAGATGGGCGAGCAGATGAAGGCTCTGGTCGTACCGACCGACCCGACCGCCCCTCCCGACCCCGCGGAGCTGCTGGCGTGGTGTCGCGACCGGCTCAGCCACTACAAGCGTCCACGCACCCTCGACTATGTCGACGACCTGGGTCGCAAAAGCGATGGGCAAGATCACGAAGCGCACGTTTCGGGCGCCGTACTGGACCGACGCCCGCTAGCGATCGGCTACCCCACCGCAGCGGCGATGTCGTTGATGACCGACGGCGGAGCCGACTTTGGCACCGACACAATGAGAAGTTCGGCGCCGGCCGCGGCGAGCGAGTCAACGTCGCGGTTCAGCGCGGCAGCGCCACCGTCGTAGCGAACGATGGAGCTGCAGGTGATCTCCTTGGGATCGCGGCCGATGTCCGCGCACGACTGGTGAAGTACGTCGCGGCACTCCACGAATCCCGCAGCGTCGGTGCCCGAGTAGTTCCAATGATGCGCGTACCTGGCGGCCAAAGGAATCGTGCGGCGCTTGCCATGGCCACCGATGCACACCGGCAGCGGCCGCTGAACAGGCTTGGGATTGTTCATCGCCCCGTCGAGTTGGTAGTAGCGGCCGCTGAAGCTGGTGCGGTCGTCGGTGAACAGTCCACGCAGCACCTGCAGACCCTCCTCAAATCGATCGAACCGCTCGGTCATCGTCCCCAGGTCGATGCCGAAGGCGTCACATTCCTCCTCGTTCCACCCGGCCCCGATGCCCAACTCCAACCGTCCGCCAGACGTGATGTCGAGCGTCGACGCCATGTTCGCCAGGACACCAGGGTGGCGATACACCATGCCCGTCACGAGCACCCCGCCGCGCAGCCGGCGAGTCTCGGCCAGCAGGGCGGTCAGCGTGATCCAACCCTCCATGCAATCTTGGGTCGAGTCGCCGAGCAGCGGATAGAGATGATCGAACGTCCAGCCTGACTCGAACACCGGCAGGTCGTCGGCCCGTTTCCAGACCTCATGCATCCATTCCCAGGTGGTTCGTTGTGGCGAGGTGCTGAAGGCGAAGCGCATTTCACCAAGGATCGCACACCGGCCGATCGCGACTGTTACTAGATGAGAAAATCCGGCTCTCCTGACCCTGGTGTGGGTGGGGTGATGGCGGGGAGCGTTGTGGTTGGCGGGTGAGAGCGGCTTGGGAGGGTCCGCGTGATGCGCACGGGTTGCGGGCAGAGTTCGAGGTTCCTACACCGATCGTTCTCGGGAGCCGTTACCCGTGCGCGTCACTACCGTATTCAAGCGCTTGTTGCGTCTCGATGATGTCAATGTCGTCGATGTCGAGTGGTTCGCTCGGCTGATCGTGGTCACGGCGGTGTTGCGCCGCCGACGCCTGCTCTGTCCGCATTGCTCGTTCAAGACGTCGGTCCGCTATGACACCAGGGTCCGGCCGTCGAGGTGGCGGCATCTCGATCTCGGTGTGTGGAGAGTCGAGATCTGCTGCACGTTGCGCCGCCTTCGTTGCCCGGATCACGGCGTCGTCGTCGAGCAGGTTCCGTTCGCCCGGCCTTGCGCGCATCTGACCCGCGACTTCGATGATCTGCTGGCCTGGTTGGCGACCCGGATGGACAAGACCGCGATCGCCCGGCTATGCCGGGTGTCGTGGCGCACCGTTGGCAGAGCGTGCGAACGTGTCGTCGTATCCGAACTTGACCCGAACCGGTTGGATGGCCTGTTCCGGATCGGTGTCGATGAGATCTCGTGGCGCAAGCATCACAAGTATCTGACGCTGGTGGTCGATCACGATCGGGCCTGTGTCGTGTGGGGCGGCGAAGGCAAAGACGCCAAGACTCTCGACCGGTTCCTTCACCGAGCTCGGACCGCAGCGTGGCGCGTTGATCGAGGCAGTGTCGATGGACTTCGGACCGGCGTTGTTGAAGAGCGTGCGGACCGAAGGCCACGCCCCGCAGGCGCTCGTCTGCGCGGACGTGTTCCATCTCGTCAAACTCGTCGGTGACG